>NZ_CALHGC010000305.1 GCF_938029485.1 uncultured Treponema sp.
TGTTGACAAGGCGTATATTGCTCCCGGCCTGATCGATACCCACATTCACGGTTTTGCAGGATTTGGGACGGAGGACAACTCCCCCGATTCCATCCTCGAAATGTCGAAAGCGCTTGCCGAATACGGTGTAACGGCCTTTAATCCGACGTTGTATCCGACCGATCCTGAGAACATGACAGGATGTATCCGCGCGATCGTCGATGCAATGGGGCATGAAGAGGGCGCAACCATCATGGGTGTGCACCTTGAAGGTCCGTTTATTTCGCCGGAAAAACCCGGGGCGCTTAGTCCCTCCGCAATCAGTCCCGTCAATTTGGATTTAATGGATAAGCTTTGGGCTGCTTCAAACGGAAATATCGTCAATATGACGGTTGCACCCGAACTTAAAAATATGCGTGAGCTGGCGCTCTATTGCATCAAGAAAAATATCGTACTGCAGGCGGGGCATACCAATGCGCTTTATGAGAATATGCTTGAGGGAATGCAGGCGGGGATTTTACATTCGACGCATCTTTTCAATGCGATGAGCCAAATGCACCACCGTAACCCGGGAGCTGTCGGCGCGATTTTAATCCATCCGGAAATGTCCTGCGAAATTATTGCGGACGGTATCCATGTTCATCCCGATCTTATCCGGCTGTTGGCACGCGATAAGCCGATCGATAAGATTGTCTTAATAACCGATAGTCTCAAGCCGACGGAACAGCGCACGGGCAAGCTGGTTGCAAACGGAGAAGAAGTGGTACTCCAAGGCGGGTGTTTCCATCGTAAGGCGGACGGCGTTATCGCAGGTTCAAGTCTCTCAATGATCCGTGGAGTAAAGAACCTTGTATCGTTCGGCTTTCCGGTGGAGACTGCCGTCCGCTTCGGTTCTGCAAATCCGGCGGAAATTATGCGGTATTCCAAACGCGGTTCTATTATGCCGGGGTATGAAGGAGACCTTATCGTATTCGATAAGCAGTTCAATGTGCTTGCAACCGTTATAAAAGGCAGTTTAAAGAAAAATGCCTTTTAAAAGAGGTTAAGCATTTTCACCATTCTACAAAATTTGTATAGACACTATTAGGAGATATTATGCGATTAATTATAAAACACGATTATGATGCCTGTTCAGTGTGGGCAGCGGATTATATTTGCAAAAAAATTACGGACTTTGCTCCTACGGCGTCAAAGCCCTTTGTACTCGGTCTACCGACAGGTTCTACCCCGCTCGGCGTTTACAGAGGATTGATTAAACGGTATCGGGACGGGAAGATTTCGTTTAAACACGTAGTTACCTTTAATATGGATGAATATGCCGGTTTGCCCCCCGACCATCCGCAAAGCTATCACTACTTTATGTATGAAAACTTTTTTAAGCATATTGATATTGCGCCTGCGAACATTCACATTTTAGACGGTATGACGAAGAATCCTGAAGCAGAGTGCGCTCAATACGAAGCGGCGATTGCTCGATACGGAAAAATTCATCTTTTTATGGGCGGAGTCGGGGCAGACGGGCATATCGCCTTCAATGAACCGGGGTCTTCCCTTTCGTCCCGTACCCGGCAAAAAACACTGACGCAGGATACCATTGCGATGAATGCCCGTTTTTTTAACGGTGATACGGCAGCAGTTCCCAAGACGGCGCTTACCGTCGGGATCGGCACCATTACCGATGCGGAAGAAGTGATGATCCTCGCAACCGGTTACAACAAGGCGCGGGCAGTACGGCATGCGGTGGAAGGCAGCGTCAATCATATCTGGACGATTTCTGCGCTCCAACTGCATCCGCACGCGATCATCGTATGCGACGAACCGGCAACCGATGAACTCCGCGTTGGAACCGTCCGGTATTTTAAAGATATCGAATCTTCAATTTCAGCAGGCGGAACAAAATAAGTATGCAGAAATCGCTCAAGTTTCAAACCGTTTCTTTTTTTATCATTCTGGCCATCACCGTTGTGCTGGTGGCGCGGGTGTTTTTGCCTTATGCGAGCGTGTTGCTATGGTCGGCTATCCTCTATATCATGTTCGCTCCGCTGTACCGTAAACTACTTAAAAAGATAAAACTTGAATCCCGCTGGTTTAAAATACAGCAGAGAATTATTGCCGCTTCATTTTCGGTCGGCATTATCATACTGGTTGCCGGAATCCTGTTCTTTTTCGCCATAAAGTTGATTGGACAGGGGCAGATGTTCGTAAAGAAAATGATGAACTTTTTCGTTACGCATCCGCAGTTATTTAGGATGGAAAAAGACGCGCCGCTCAACGAATTAGTCATGCAGATTTCGATGGGAACAATTGATCTTTCGGTATTCGACTTTAAAAAAGAGCTGATGAATTTTTTTATTCAATATGCGAATACGATTGTCCGCTATGCGACCAGTATTGCAAGAAATATCGGTAATTTTGTGCTTTCGCTCCTATTTATGTGTTTTGCGCTTTATTTCCTATTTATTGACGGGCAGTATCTCGCCTCGGTGTTTGTAACAGCTATTCCGATTCAAGTGTCGGAAGGACAAAAACTGGCGGCAAAGATAAAAGATACTATTTCCAATCTTTTTATGGGGTATTTTCTCGTTTCGGTATGCCAATTTGCAGCAGCGTTCATCGTGTACACGATTTTTCAGGTGGATGGAGCGCTGCTCTTATCCTTTTTAACCTTTTTCAGCTCGTTTTTGCCTTTTTTCGGCTGCGCACTGGTATGGTTACCGATTGGGATCGAAATATTGTTAACGGCCGGTGTACTCAAAGGGATTCTCTTTCTCTGCATAGCCGGCTTTTTTATCAGTTCAGTAGATAACTTTTTACGGCCGATATTTTTAAAGGATCGAATCCAAATACACCCGCTGCTGATTTTCTTTTCGATACTCGGCGGTATCAGGTTTTTTAAGCTGAACGGCATCGTGCTTGGGCCGTTGTTCGTTATCCTCTTTTTTACGTTGATCGATATTGCGCGAACTTCGGACAGCACTGATATCGAAGAGCAGCCTTGATCATGAATACCCGTTCGCTGTTATACCATCAGCGTATTGAGCGAGTTCATCCGTTGCTTCCGCCGCAAGAGATGCTCGAAAAAATTCCGGTATCGGATACCTCATGCCGGACGGTGTTGACCGGACGAAAAGAGGTGGAAGCGATTTTGTCCGGTGTCGATAACCGGTTTTTATTGATTGCAGGTCCGTGTTCCATCCATGATCCGGTTTCCGCACTGGATTATGCGGATCGGTTAATGCGCCTCAGAACAAAATACCGCGACCGGTTTTGTATTATCATGCGGGTATACTTTGAAAAACCGCGTACCGGTTTGGGATGGCGCGGCTTAATTGTAGAACCGGCGCTTGATGGGGTTGTTAATATTACCGGCGGGTTGGAGACGGCGCGCAAAACGCTGAGCGCCATTACCGAACTGGGACTGCCGGCCGCTTCGGAGCTGCTCGATCCTATTGTGCCGCAATACACTGCGGATTTTATCAGCTGGGCATCTATCGGTGCGCGCTCCGCCGAAAGCCAGATACATCGGGAACTTGCTTCGGGGCTGTCGATGCCGGTCGGTTTTAAGAACCCTACCGACGGTGATATTAGCACGGCGATAAACGCGATTGTTTCTGCACGGGAACCGCATGCCTTTCTCGGCCTCATGCAAAACGGCAGCCCCGCCGTGATGCATACGAGCGGCAATGAATACGCGCACCTCGTATTGAGAGGCAGCGTGCACGGAGCGAACTGCGGCAGGGCATCAATAGAAGAAAGCTGCCGTCTCTTGGCGGAACAGGATATACGGCCGGCGATATTAATTGACTGCTCACACGGCAACTCGCAACGGCAGCCCGAAAAGCAGCGGGACATCCTGCTTGAAACTCTCCGGTTGAGGCTGGAAGCGCCGCAGATTGAAGCAATCCGCGGCTGTATGCTCGAAAGCTTTATTCAAGCAGGTACCGTTTCGCCGGAGCATTGCTCCGAAAAAAGTGAATATGGTAAATCAATTACCGACCCCTGCATGAGCTGGGAAATGACCGAATCGCTTCTCACCGAAGCCGCGGATATATGGAGATAGTTTTATGAAAAAAATTAAATTGTACACCGACGGAGCATGCTCTCAAAATCCCGGACCGGGGGGCTGGGCATTCGTGATGATTCTCAAAGATACGCAAGGAGATCAGCCGGAGCAGGAATTACTGCGGGGTTCCGGCGGAGAAAAACTGACTACGAATAACAGGATGGAATTATCCGCTGTTATTCAAGCGCTTATTGCCTATCGGGAAAAGATACTCCCCCGCTATGCCGATTGCCCGGTAACCCTGCATACGGATTCTCAGTATGTGCAGCAGGGGATTTCTTCGTGGATAAAAAAGTGGAAGCTGAACGGTTGGAAAACAGCCGGCAGGGAACCGGTAAAAAATCAAGATTTGTGGCAGCAGCTGGATGAGCTTGCCTCTCAAATCAGCCTTGAGTGGATGTGGGTAAAAGGTCATGCCGGTAACCGCTACAATGAACTGTGCGATACCCTCGCCGTAGAAGCAGCGAAAAAAGCGAAATAATTTATCGGGAACATCTAAAAAATGAGGTTCTTAGTGAAGCTCTATCATACTTCGCTCATTTTCCATATCGATTACACAAAAGGGAGGTTCGTATGAAAAACGAAGAAACATATCGAAAATTGGCGGATCGCATAGCGGCGGCAAGATACTGTGTTGCATTTACGGGTGCGGGAGTCAGCACCTTGTCCGGTATTCGGGATTTTAGAGGTAAAAACGGACTGTATACGTTGCCCGAAACCGATAAGATGTTCGATATAGAAGTATTTAGGGAAACACCGTCCGTGTACTATCAGCTTGCAAAGGAATTTATCTACGGATTACCGGAAAAGGAGCCGTCTATTGTGCATCAGGTGCTTGCCGGTTTGGAAGCCCGCGGGATATTAAAGGCACTCATTACCCAGAATATCGACTTATTACATCAAAAAGCAGGAAGCAAGCACGTTATCGAAGTGCACGGTTCTCCTTCGCGGCACAGCTGCACGCATTGTTCCTATAGCACAACCTTTGAAGATGTTGTAGAGACTGCCCGTAAGGGGGAGGTACCGCTCTGCCCTAAATGTCATCATGCATTAAAACCCGATATTACCTTTTTCGGTGAAGCGCTCCCGTTTGCCGCGATAACGGAAGCACAAAAGGAATGCGGTAGAGCGGATCTGGTGTTGGTATTGGGCAGCAGCCTTACCGTATATCCGGCAGCAGCATTGCCGCAACTGACCCTGCAGGCAGGCGGGGCGGTTGCCATCGTGAACGAACAGCCGACATATCTTGACGATTATGCAATTCTCCGCTGCACCGACTTGCAGGAATGTTTTGAATATCTTGAGCGTATGCTTCTTGAATAATGCTACAGCTTTCGCTTTAATCGGCACTTTCTTAGTACATTGGAAATTTTTACTGGCAAACAGCGCAAATCAGTGCTATACTATTTTATACCATATTTAAAGTCGGCAACTATCAATTCATATCCGAATTAACAGTTGTCTACGTAAGGAGGATGAGATGAAAAAGAGTATTGCACTATCACTCTTATGCTTGTGTACTGTTCTTTTCGTAGTTACAGGCTGTAAGCCGAAGGAGAATAACGCCGATTCGAATGCACCGGTAACTCTTTCAGTGTATATGCAGATGGATCTTGCCAATCCGCAATCGGCGTATTGGCCCGAGACTGTCGCAGCTTTTGAAAAGCAATACCCGAACATCAAACTTGAATTTGAATACGTGAACGGTGAAGCTTTCCATGATAAATTCCAAATCATGGCTGCGTCCGGCGATATTCCCGATGTGTTCACCACGTATGCGGGCGCCCGCTCCGGCTATGTGCTTGACCGCGGTATGGTAAAAGACCTGCGTCCTTATTTGACGGACGATTTAAAAAATCAATATAACCCTGCCGTATGGGCGCCTCAGGGACCGAATGGTGAAATCTATATTATTTCACAGAACCTCGCGGTATGTACCGTTGTTTATATCAATCCGAAACTTCAAAAACAACTTGGCTTGACAACCCCGGCAACACTCGACGAAATGATTGCTCAAGTTCCCGCCATCAGAGCAGCCGGTTTAACTCCGCTCGCTTTTGCAAATAAGGGACAATGGCAAGCACAGTCTCTCTTATTATCCATGTTGACCGATCGTATGGCCGGTACTGCATGGTTTGATAAAGCAATGGTTGGAACGGCAAAGTTCTCCGATCAGCAATTTGTCGATGCAATCAACGTGATTAAAACGATGACCGATTCAAAGCTCTTCCCTCCGGGGGTAAATCAAATGGAAGGCACCGCTTCTTGGGGAGAATTTATTGTGGATAAGGCCGTGTATCTTTTGGATGCGGGCTGGCGTATTTCGGCATTGAAAAATGCTGCAAAACCCGAAGACTATGCACAGTATCAGCTGATGGCGTTCCCTGCCGTTGCAGGGGAAGTTACGCACGGATCCAGCGCTGCGACAACCGGTGAAGCTTTCGGTATGAATGCAAAATTAACAGGCGCAAAAGCCGACGCCGCTTGGAAATTTATTTCCTTTATGTCCGGTAAAGAAGCTTGCGAAATTTTGACAAAGTTCGGAACTATGACTACCTATAAGCTTGACCTTTCAAAATTCGATATCGATCAGCTTACAAAACAATATGTCGACCTCATTAACAATCAGAGCATGGGCTATGTTATCGATGCGAAGATGGACAGCGAAGGTGTCAACAGCGTACTCAACCCCGGTATTCAGGCGGTTATGATCGGGCAGAAAACTCCCGCTGAGCTTGCAAACGAATACGAAGCTTGGGTCGCTGCTAACGATTCTCACCGTAAAAAGTAAAAAAAACATAAAGGAATCTCCCAAAACCTCGATCTTGAGAGATTCCTTATTTATAGTAGAGACATGAACTTTACACAAGACCTGCCGATCGGCATACAAAATTTTGAAAACCTTCGCCGTAAGACCATGCCGGTATCTGCGGTATTACCGAAACAGAACTTTCAATCGGAAATTCAAATATAACACTAAGGCGGTTTACGGTCTATGACTTATTTACGGCAAAAGCGGACGAGCTATCTTTCTTTTATATTGCCTGCTTTTATTCTTTACATCGGAATCATTATCTTTCCCGTATTGTTCAGCTTTTATTTAAGCCTGACAAAGTGGAAAGGCTACGGAAAAATGGAATTTATCGGGCTGGGTAACTATATCAGAATGTTTACCGACCCCGTTTTTTATATCGGTTTGCGGAACAATATTCTCATCGTATTGATTTCCGTATTGGGGCAGATTCCGCTCGGACTTCTGCTTGCGTATATGCTGTACCGGAAAATGGTAAAGCACGCGAATTTTTTTGAAGTGCTGATTTTCTTGCCGATAACTATTTCCTCCGTTATCGTTGCCCAGTTGTGGAACCGGATATTTTCTCCCGTCGGCGTTGTCCCCGCAATTATACGGAATTTAACCGGTAATCAAGACTATATCATGACGATATTTGAAGATAAATATCTTGCGATTGTCCCGATCCTCTTTGTGCTGCTGTGGCAGCATACCAGCTTGTATATGGTTATCTTTTTAGCAAACCTGCAGCGGCTGCCGTACAGCGTTATAGAAGCAGCTCAGCTGGAAGGTGCGCGGGAAGGAACGATTTTTACCCGTCTTATTGCGCCGATGCTTGCAAACGTTATCTTTATCAATACGATCCTTGCGGTTTCGGGCAGTTTTAAGAGCTTTGATCTTGTCTATTCGATGACCGGAGGAGGCCCCGCGCATTTTACGGAAGTTATCGCCGTTTATATGTACAATACGACCTTTGTGTTCCAGAATTACGGATACGGTAGCGCGTTGGCCGTTATCATTATCATTTTTACCGTCATCGCCTTGATGATAAGCCGCGCCGTAACAAAACGCTTTGATTACTAGGAGGCTGATATGATGATGAAACGAAATATGCTGCAGCAAGCCTCTCGCGGTTGGCAAACAAGCGCCTATATTTTGATGCTCGCCTTTGCCGTGCTTACACTCTTTCCGCTTATATGGCTTTTTTATTCGTCCTTTAAACTGAATGCCGAGATTATGATTCATCCGTTGGCGTTGCCGAAAGCTCCTACCTTTTTTAACTATACCGAATCGTGGGCAAAAGGCGGTTTGGGCATTGCACTGATAAACAGTTTTATCTACACGATTACGGCAACCGTCTCTACCATGCTGCTTGCGATGGCGGCAGCGTTCGGCTTAACGAAATTTCCCTTTAAGTCTGCAAAGGTGTTTACCTCGATTTTCGCTTTCGGTTTGATGATCAGCGTTCATGCGGTTATTATTCCGCTGTTCCAACTGGAAGCAAAACTCGGTCTGGTCAATACGCGCTTAGGTGTCATCATTCCGTATGTTGCTTTCAACTTGCCGATTTCCATTATGATTGCAATCTCGTATGTTAAGGGGATTCCCAATGCGCTCATTGAATCGGCGGAGATAGACGGTGCAAAGTACCGCTACATATTCTGGACGATGATTATGCCGCTCTCCGTTCCGGTTATTGCGACGATGGTTATTTTATCTTTCTTGCAGCACTGGAATGAATTTTTATTCGTATTCGTTTTTACTACGAAGGCAGCGTTGAAGAGTTTGCCGGTTGCAATCACTCAATTTGCCGGACGGCTGAACATCGACTACGGCTTACAATATGCCTCCCTCGTTATCGGAGTGCTCCCGATGATTGTATTCTATATCATTTTCCACGCGCAGTTGATTAAGGGCTTTGGAGAAGGGGCTTTAAAGGAATAAAACCGCCGATACTCTGACCGGAGAATATATCGAACATTATCGAAGGAGTTTTTAAATGAATAGAAAAAAGCGAGTGCTTGTGGGCGGAATGCACCATGAGTCCGATACTTTTAATCCGATTACCACCGGACCCGATGATATTTGGGTGTTACGGGGAAAAGATCTTTTAGAGGGAAAGGGGCAAAGTTCCGTTTTCGGTTCGATTGCAACGCTGAAAGAAGCGGGGTACGAGGTTATTCCGGCGCTTATTGCACGGGCGGTTCCGAACGGCGAATGGGACAAAGATTACTACCTTTCGTTAAAACAAGAATTTTTGCAGGCGATTAAAGATGCGCTGCCGCTGGATGCGCTGTGTCTTTCCCTGCACGGTTCGATGCGGGTGCGCGAAATAGGCGAGGCTGAAGGCGATTTACTGGAAGATATCCGTAAAATCTGTCCCGACATTCCTATTTTGTCATCGCTTGATATGCACGCAACGATTTCGCAGCGGATGCTCGACTATGTGGACGGCTATGTAGGATATAAGTGCGCCCCGCATACGGACACGTATGAAATCGGCATTCATGCGGCACGTATGACTATCGAGACATTGGAAAAAGGCATCAGGCCGGTTATGTCGGCGGTTAAGATTCCGTTCCTTATCGCAGGTGAACAATCGGAAACCAGCGTTGAGCCGATGAAAAAGTTGACGGCAACGTTACGCGAATACGAGAAACAGCCGCACATTATGGCAGCTTCGTACCTGCTCGGCTTTCCGTGGGCTGATACCGCCGACAACGGCGTTACGGCGATGGTGGTAACCGACGGCGATAAACAGCTCGCCACGGAAAAGGCGCGGGAGCTTGCGCAGTTGTTCTGGGATACCCGAAAAGAATTCGGCTTTTACAACGAAACCCGCGAACCCGCCGACGCCCTTGTCCATGCACGCTCCAGTGTTGAAGCAGGCGTGTATCCGGTAGTGCTTTCCGACTCAGGCGACAATCCGACCGCCGGTTCTTCGCAGGATGTAACCAACTTCTTAAAGGCAATCCTTGCCGATCCCTTCTTAACCTCGTTAAACCCTCCGCTGTGTTATCAGGCCTTTTACGACCCTGCCTTAGTCGCAGCCGCCTTTAAAGCCGGAGAAGGGAATGTCGTAGAGGGAACGCTCGGCGCCGCCTTCGACAAGGAAAAGAGTTCACCCATTCAGGTAAAAGCAACGGTAAAAAAACTATGCAAGGCATGGGCTGAAGCACAGAACAGCGATATGGCACTCTTGGATGTCTGCGGCGTCGATGTGGTCGTAACGTCAAAGCATGTCGGCTGCTATGACCCCGAAATGATGCGGGCGCTTGGCGTTGAACCTACGGAACGCAAGGTCATCGTCGTCAAGCTCGGCTACCTTGAACCGGAAATCCGCGCCATTGCAAAACGCTCGATGCTCGTGCTCACGGACGGCAGTACCAACGAAGTGTTCTCCCGTCTGCACTACAAGTATTTGCCGAGTCCGATGTATCCGATGGATAAAGAGATGTCCTGGAAGGCCTTTTGAAATATACGACGCATCTACTGCGTTGCTGCGCGAAAATTAATCCTCAACGTATTTCAGAAGCGGCACGGATGCCGCTGGTTCTATGCAGAAGCAAGTTTTTTGCCAAAAAAACTTGTCGTTGAAAAGCGTACACGGAAGTACGCTTTTCAACAGCCTGCGGGTGTTTTTTGTACGCGCCTTGTATCTACGCCGTCTATTTCAAAAGGCTAACGGAAAAGGGTATCTTCTCTTCGTTGCTGCGCACAAATTAATCCTCAACGTATTAGTACCGCCATCCTTGTCCATTCTGAGACGCTTCCCTATGCCTTTACAATGGGCACCCATAACTCCATCCGGTAATCGGGGCTGTACATATCCCCCTCCGAATAGGCTTCAAAGTCGG
>NZ_CALHGC010000306.1 GCF_938029485.1 uncultured Treponema sp.
AAAATACGCGACGGCGTGCGGCAGCGCTTTTCGTATTTTTTTAATAAGGAGCGTATAGGCAGCTTCGAATACCGCAAGCGGCGCAGCGCCTTCCGCGCGCTGACCGAAATCGTTCGTGCCGCCGAACACGATCACCGCGTCTCCTTTCAAACGCGCGATACGCGAATCGGAAACGAAGGCGGACCAAAGGGGGCGCGAGCCGGTTTCCGAAACGCGGCTTCCGCTGTACGAATCGTTGCAGACCATCGTGTTTCCCGTCAGCCGTTCGAAATGCGCCCACCACATATCGTCCCTGCGGTAAACGCCGGAATCGGGCATCGGATACGCGACCGCATAATTTTCGGGCGACGTTCCTTCGAACGAAGAAATGGAATCTCCCATAACCGAAAAGGTAAACATACGAGCACCTCTTTGTTTTTTTACAGTATACTACAATTTTTTTTGCGCCGCTTCGTTTATCGCCGCAACGGCAAGCTGCAATTCATCGGCATCGGAAGACGTCACCATCCAGCGGGCAACACCTTTTTCGCTTTGGCTCGCGCGCTGTGCAATCCAGCACCACTTATCTCCGTCCCAATCGCGTTTTAACAATGTCGTGCCGAGCGGAGAGCCGTCTTCAAGCGTTTTAAGCGGCACGTATCCTCTTTCCGTAAAAAAATTTTCGGTCGCGGAAAGCACATCGTCCCGATCTTTTTCATCCGCATAGGTATAGCCCCATTCGCGTTCGCGAAGCACGCTGTTTTGACGGGCGACGAGCGCATCGAATTCATCTCTATGGTTTTTCCAGCGTTTCAAAAACAGAAGACAAAAGAGCAGCGTACTTTCCATCGGAACCGTGTTTTCACCGTTCGGAAAATTGAGATAATAATGTGCGGTCTCTTCGACGGCGACGATCGCTTTTTTTTCCAGCAAAATATCCTTTATCTGCGAATGTCCGTTCGGAACGAGCAGCGGATTGTTGCCGCCGCTTTTCAGTTCCGCGTGAACGACGGGAGACGCTTTCGAGTCGATTCCGATCCGCGCTTCCCCCGTATGCGGCACGATCGACGTGAGCACGGAAGACAAAAAAGTCATAATCACGGAAGGCGAAATCTCCGTACCGTCGCCGCTTCTCGTATCGACGCGGTCGCCGTCGCCGTCGAATAAAAAGCAAAAATCGACCGACGAGGGATGCGCACGTATGTAGTCGAGCGTACCTTTGATATTTTCTTTAATAATGGGGTTCGGTGCGCCGCTCGGAAAATCGCCGTCGGGAACCACGTTTCGCGGAACGCATGAAATGCCCGCATAGCGGAAGGCACGCATCACTTCGCTTCCCGCGCTGCCCGATAAAAAATCGGCGACGACGGATATACCGGAAAGTTCGTCTTTTCCGATCCGTGCCAAATCCAAACAGGCGCGCACGTATGCGTCGCCGTCGTCGATGACCGTAACGCTGCCGCCCTCTTTTGCGGAAACGGTTTTTCCTTTTAAAAACGCATCGCGGACGGCGACAAGTCCGCCTTCCGGCCCGACGTTTTCGGCGATGGGTCTCACGTTCGGCCCGACCGTTTTTTGTCCGGTATAATTTTTCGGATTATGAGACGCCGTATACATGATTCCCGCACAGCTCGGGCGCTGCATACAGCTGTAATAAAACTGGCACGTCGAAACGGGCAGCACGTTCGTATACACGCGAAATCCCAACGCGGAAAAAGCGTCGATCGCGAGCTGCAAAAAGTGTTCACCTTTTTTACGTGTATCCCGACACAAAACGATTTCGTCGGTGCCGAGGCATTCTCTGAAATACCACGCCTGCGCATTGCATAGACGGGACGCCGTTTCATCGCTCAGCCGTTCGGCATCGATTCTGATATCGAAAGCGTGAAACAGTTCATACGCGATTTTTTCAAGTGCATTGTCGGCCATATTTTCCCTAAAAGCTCGACCGCGGCATACACGGCGAGTTTGCAAAGCAAACTCGGTAGTGAGTGCAACGAACGAAGTTCTCACCGAAAGCACGGCTTTATCAGCTGATACTTTCGAAACTCGACATTCAACCGTATTATTTATTCAGCCGTTTTTCCAAATCGTCGAGACATTCGCTCAGCTCTTTCGGCAAATGCTTTCCGAATTTGGGATAGTGGTTTTCGCGGATGTCTTTGATTTCCTTTTTCCAGCCGTCGACATCGACAGAGGTAAGCGCGGACATATTTTTCTTATAGTCGTCGCTCAATCCCGTCGTATCGATTGCGCCTTCTTTCGGCATATAGCCGATCGCGGTATCGATGTAGTTGTCTTTGCCGTCACAGCGGTCGAATACCCACGCGAGAACGCGGCTGTTTTCACCGTAACCCGGCCACATAAAGTTGCCGTCGCCGTCTTTGCGGAACCAGTTTACGTAGAAAATCTTCGGCAGTTTATCTTCGGTCGATTTGTGACCGATGTCGATCCAGTGTCCGAAATAATCGCCCATATTGTATCCGCAGAACGGAAGCATCGCAAAAGGATCGCGGCGCACTTGTCCGACCTGATCGGAGATGACGGCGGCCGTCACTTCCGAACCGACGATCGAACCGAGGAATACGCCGTGGTTCCAATCGCGGGATTGGTGTACCAGCGGGATGGTGCTGGGGCGGCGGCCGCCGAACAGGAATGCGGAAATAGGCACGCCTTTGGGGTCTTCCCATTCGTTCGCAATCGCCGGACATTGCTTTGCAGGTGCGGTAAAGCGGGCATTCGGATGTGCAAATTCTTCACCCTTCGGACTCTTATCCGTCGGAAACGCATCACGTGTGTTATTTTTCCAGTCTACCAGCTTGCCCTTTGCAGGGTACCCGATCTGCTCCCACCATATATCGCCGTCTTCCGTTAAGGCGCAATTAGTAAAGATGGTATTTTCTTTTATCGATTCCATCGCATTCTTGTTGGATTGGTCGGAAGTTCCCGGCGCTACGCCGAAGAAGCCCGCTTCGGGGTTAATGGCATACAGGCGGCCGTCCTTACCGAACTTCATCCACGCGATGTCGTCCCCAACGGTTTCAACCTTCCATCCGGGGATAGTAGGAATAAGCATGGCAAGGTTTGTTTTGCCGCAGGCTGAGGGGAAAGCTCCGGTGATATACTTTGATTTTCCTTCGGGATTGGTGATTTTTAAGATGAGCATATGTTCGGCGAGCCAGCCTTCATCCCGTGCGAGCACGGAAGCGATACGCAGCGCAAAGCACTTTTTCCCCAACAAGGCGTTTCCGCCGTAGCCTGAGCCGTACGACCACACCAGCCGTTCTTCCGGAAAGTGAGAGATATATTTGTGTTCCAGCGGAGCGCACGGCCATACGCCGTCGTCGGTTTTCCCCTGTTCAAGCGGCTTCCCGACCGAGTGCAGACAGGGAACAAAAGCACCATCAGCGCCGAGTGCATCGAGCACCTTTGTACCGACGCGAGTCATAATGTGCATATTGCAGACAACATATTCCGAGTCGGTAATTTCGATACCGATTTTTGCGATATCGGAACCTACGGGTCCCATTGAAAAGGGGATAACATAGAGGGTACGCCCTTTCATACAACCTTTGTACAGTGCGCTCATCGTTTTTTTGAGTTCAACAGGGTCAGTCCAGTGGTTTGTAGGGCCGGCATCTTCTTCTTTTTTTGAAGCAATAAACGTTCTGCTTTCCACACGGGCAACATCGGATGGATCCGAACGGAATAAAAAGCTGTTTTTCCGTTTTTTTAAAGGAGTTGCCAGTTTTACATCAACCAATTTTTTCATCAGCCGGTCGTACTCGGACGCCGAACCGTCGCATACATATACGGCATCCGGCGTACACAATGCCGCAACTTCATCAACCCATTTACGGGCATTTACATGTTTGAGCGTATCTATTGTCATAGTTTTTCCTCCAATACATAACGCATTTGTTCATAATGTATATTTTTACGGTTTATACTTTTATATTTATATAGATGATAATCGAAATATCGGGTTTCTGCAAGATTTTTCTTATCGCAATCTTTAATTCACAATTATGAATCGGTAATTCTTAATTATGAATTTTTCTCCGGTATCAGCACATCGATAGCCGCCTGTATATGTTCGGGCGCCGGCACTGTGAAAAGCCGGAGCGTCCCGCCGATGGGAAAGCGGAGGCGGTATGCACACAGCTGGAGTTTTTTAATGCGGGCGGTTTTCCAAAGCTGTTTATTTAACGCAAAGTTCCCGTGTTTGTCATCGCCGATAATCGGGTAGCCGATACCGGCAAGGTGAATACGAATTTGGTGCATTCTACCGGTATGCAATCGGACGGAAAACAGGCTGTATGAGTCCGTACCTGCAAGCAGTTTATATGCGCTTGAAGCAGGCTTTGGAATGCCATTTTCCATAATCGGCGTATCGATAATACCTTCCTGCGGGATGGATTTCGGTTTTTGCTTGTTTACGGAACGCTCAAAACCGCCGAAACATAATGCAAGATAGTCCTTTTCCACCGCCCGCGAGTCAAACAAAGTACGGCACGAACGGGCTGCTGCAGCGCTTTTTGCCGTTACCAATAAGCCTGAGGTCTCTTTATCCAGCCGGTGTACCGGAAATATTTCGGTTCCGAGCTGCTTACTTAAAATTTCGGTAAGGCACACTGAAATATGCGCGCCGCCCTG
This sequence comes from uncultured Treponema sp., assembly GCF_938029485.1. Lineage (GTDB taxonomy): Bacteria > Spirochaetota > Spirochaetia > Treponematales > Treponemataceae > Treponema. The sequence continues at coordinate 4,636 of NZ_CALHGC010000306.1, forward strand.
TACCGGAATACCATACGGCTTATTAACAATACAAATCGCTTCGTCTTCGTATACAATCGGGATGGATTTCTTTACAATATTTTGTTGACTGTCGTGCATATAGGGAGTATATGATGAATCGAAAAAAAATTCAGCATTTTTTATGGGTAATCCTTTTATCATTTTGTATCGGTTATCCGCTTAGGGCGGAGTTGATCGGCAATCCTTCGTTAGGCTATACATTGGATATACCCGAGGGATTCAGGCAGGTAAATTCTCGGGATAATTCTCGCTATCTCTATCAGAATACGATTATCCCCGTCGGCTTACAGGTTGCGATCTACCCGTATCGGCAATTCGGCACGGTAACGGCTGCAGCGGATCACATTTTTTCTCAGCTGCAAGCGCAAAAAAAAGCGATACCATTTTTGATGCAAGGCAACCCCGCGCTTGTAGCAAACCTTCAATTTACACAGCAAAACCAAAAACAGGCGGGCTGGCTTTTGGTGCAGCCGCTTGCCGAACAAAAGGGATGGCTGGTTGTCTTAACGACAACGCAGGCGGAAAAGGCACAGGAATACGAGCCGATGATGATTTCTTGCCTAGATGCCGTGTTTATCGGCCGGCAAGCTTTTTTTGAACCCGGCCCGATGATTCAGGCCGTTTATCCCAAAGAAGGAACGGTAAAAAAAGAAGTGCTCTTTAACGGGAAAAAACTTTCCGTACATTTTGACCGCTCCGATTCGGAAGCGAATCAGGCGGTAATAGACCGCGAGTTTGCCCTGCTGACCCGCTACCTCAATTCCCCGCTGCAGCAAAAAGCATGGCAGCGCTATTACCGGATGATTTACCGCGACAGCATCGGCCGCTGCCGCCATCTTTCGCTGATGCTGGAAAAAGAATTAATCGAGGTAAGCAAAGGAGGAAAAATGCCCTCTGCGGAAACCGTCGCCGCTTTCCTGCTTGGGTGGATGCAGAACTTTACCTACAAGCGGGATGAAAACGGGGCAGACTTTTTAAACATACCGGCTGTGTGCTCCGAGCGGAGCGGCGATTGCGACAGCCGTGCGCTGTTGATGGCGGTGATATTGCAGCATTTTAATATCGATTCGATTTTGATGATTGCGCCCGGACAAAAGCACGCAGTTGCCGCCGTAGACTGCACCGGAGAAGGCGCCCGTTTTACACACAACGGTAAGCGCTATCTTATCGCAGAAACGACGGCAAAGGTTGCACTCGGACAAATTGCACAAGACCTTGCCGACCCCAGCCTCTGGTTTGCCGTCGATTGGTATGTTCCGCCTGAACGGGACGAATACGGTTTCGGTCAAAGCAAATAAGGCTATCAGAGAAAACGCATCAGCTGTTTGATAATAAGGGATGTCTTAAAAGTCGGTTGCTTTTTCGACATCCCCGAGTTTACCCTCTCCCCCATCAATGTCAGCGCTGTTTTTTACTCAAGCATATTTTTCTGCCGCATGATTTCAAAAACATTTGACTCTCCAAGGAAGTGTGCAGCGCCTGCAAAGACAAATGTATTGCCGCCTTCACGCAGATATTCATCAAATTTCCGTGCCCATATCCGGTTCCGATCGGTCAACAGCGTATCGATATAGGCTTGCGCCTTTTCCTCAGAGAAAGAAGACGGCACATCCAAGAGTAATTCGACATGAAAATCTGAAAGTCCTTTCCGATTATTACTGAGATAAAGGTCTCGAAGCCTATATATTTCTTTCGTGCTTTTATCGATATCCCGTAAGGCTTGTATCAAATCCTTCAATATTGCAATCTGATCGTCAAAAGTACCGTAGGATAACACTGCAAGCTGCTGTTCTATCGTATCGAGCGCCTCAATTTTTTTATTTGCAGCCCGCTGCATCAAATACATATCGATACCGTCTCCGGCATTCAACCCTGCTTTATTCATTAAAAGCTGCGCTAAGACCGTGTTCAAAATCCACGGATTAAATAAGGCAAGCTGATGCACCGCATCATCGCCGATCATTTCATAGAGGAAAGCAAGTTCATCCTCTGATAAGACTTTGAGCAAACTCTTTTTGGGGTCGGCATTTATATTTTTTATGACAATGGTTTGCAATTCCGCGGTAAACGCCTCCAGTTCTGCCTTGCCACCGATTTCACTTACCAATCGGTCGGCCTTGTCGAATGCACGAAGTACGTTCCTTTCAAGCGGATAAAAACTTTTATCGGCGACATGAATAGTTCCGAGCACATAGATGGAGCCATTATTGCCTCTTATCTCCCAAAAAAAACGCTCGGGGTGTTCTATCAATACCGGCTTCGACAATTCGGAATGCCGTTTAGCCTGTCCCGTAGTCGTACAGGCGGTAAGCACAATGCCCAGCATAATGAGTGACACAAGCTTTTTCAAATAGACACGAATCTTCATATAGTTAGTTCTCCTCCCGACAAAATAACGATTTTTTGTATTCCTTGCTAGAGTAAGCCCATGGCAGCACTTCATAACGACACGGGGCAGCAGTAATATTGACAATCAGACAAAGATATATAACTATATTCATCAACTGATGAACCTCCTTGTTCATCAGTTGATGGCGAATTTTGGCAAAGCCAAAATATCGCTTCTGTTATAACCACCGCCGTCCGTGGCGGTTAGAGAAGGTTGATATGAAGGTATATATGAAATCAAAAAAAGTTCCGTATATCGGGTTCGTATGTTCAATTCTTTTCCTTTTTACCGCCTGTAACAACAGTACCTTTGCGCGGCGGATGCAGGATATGGAAATGGGTGTTAAGAATCCCTCTTCTATAGAAGAATTGGAATCCGCCATACAAAAATATCAGGGCAAGGTCAACGATATTCTGACAATGGAGCAGCGGGTCGGTATCTGGTACAAAATCCTC
>NZ_CALHGC010000307.1 GCF_938029485.1 uncultured Treponema sp.
AACCCGACGGGGCAGCAAATTATGTTAGTGTTTTTCAGTCTGACTCTTTCGGCGGCCGAAAATAAACCTTAGATAAATGTATAAACCCAATGCAATAAAACCGAAGGCGGCTACTAAAATTGAACCTTCAAACGGCACAAATCCCGTTACGATGAATGTTATGATGCTTATTGCCAAAGGTATCAATGCCGCTTTGTTCTTGCGTTTTACGCAGTCATAGACTGCAACACCTCCTCCGGCTAACATAATCGCTGCGCCTATACAGTCAATAGCAGGGACGTGCCCATACTGCATAAATAGCACGCCAAACAAGATAAGTCCTAAAATGGTTATAAAAATAAGCTTAGTTTTCATATCTAAACCTCCTCATATTTCTATTGTTACTGTTATGGGTGCGTAACGCAAATCATGTTAGCATAATCCCATTTTCAGCAGCGATTAAATACGCCGCTTCTATCAACAGGCTTTCTTCAACCGTTGTGCAATCTGCCTCACTTTGTGGAAACGGTTCATTCAATAATGCATTCCATACCGGCTCCCCATCGTCTCCGCGCATTGTAGGATAGCCCAGTTCATTCATTGCTTTCTGTTTTATTACATATTTTACCATTTCAAAATTATTACCCGTATCGTTTGCAATGGTGCGGATCATACCGTGCAGCTTCGTATTTTGTGAATTTTTTCCTGTGGTGCGTTTTTTATACTTGTCGGATAACAGCAGTTCAATGAGCGGATAATGAAAGGGACGTTTGTTTTCTTTCATGTTCCGCTTATACAGTTCCCTTCGATGCTGGATGTAGAAATCCATCTGCTTTTTATCAATTTCTCCGGGCAGCCGTACCGTCAATTCATTGCCCTGCCATCGGACAATCTCTACGCTTGCGTCTGTTTTCATACTACTATCCGTGATTGATTAAAGTTGTGGTTTTTGCTTTTTCAGCATGCAGCCATGCAAGATTTTCTTCAGTATTTTTTAAAATCTGCCCTTTAGGACTAATTAAAAATTCACTCATATCTATTTTAGGGAAAGGTTCTTTTTTTGCCTTTGTTCCCATCTTTCAAAAAGTGCCAATCGTAGTCATCAAGGCAACTTTGATAACCGGCATCAAAGGCTTCTTTCAGCTTATCTTCTGCATAATCAACAATCTCAGCCCACTGCTCCGGATTTTAGCTTGCGCAACACGGCTCAACAGGTCTATCATCATTGTACCCTTTTTCCCATTCTTCAAAAGTAAAAGACATTTGCTATTCCCTCCTCAATTTTTTGCTATCGGGTTAAACCCAATATGCTCCGCAATTACCCCGACATTGCCATTTGTCATATTCTGTTTCAGTCGTCCGACAATTCTAATTCTTCGCCCTTTTGTACAGTGTTTACCGCATAGTTCTGCCAACCGTGCCCATGTCTCAATGGTAACGGTTACAGTATCTTCTTGTGAAACACCATCTTCTTTAAACATACGCTTTGAAATAAGCGTAAAAGTACAAATCGTCGTACCCTTTTCAGACATCGTAACAACGGAATCGCTTCCAACTATTCCTTCAATAAGCACTGAATTTAAGTTATTCATTTTTATACACTCCCTTTATTTTAGTAACCTGCGCAAGTTTTTCTTTTGCACAACGGTTGTAAATTTTTCCAATTCTGCAATAAGCTCTAGGATTTTTTCTTTCGGCGGCTCCGGTAGTTTGTTACACTTCGGATTTGAATCCGCTCCGATGTTGACTTGTACAGGATTACATTTTCTAATTATCCTCACGAACTCCAGTAAGTCAAAATCCATAATAGGCTCAATGGTGATGTGTTTCTCAAAAGGCATTATACTTGTAAAACACCACCTATCAAAAATAGGCGGGGCTGACTGCATAATATCTTTATAAAATCTGTTGGTTTCAAGTGTTGTACAGAAAACAAAATTTCTAATACAGCCCGCACAAATTATATCAAACAAATTGAGGCTTTTAATAAATTTTTCTGGATTTTTTGTTTGAAAAAAATATTTGTTTGGTTTAAACCCATATATTCTGTTATAATTTTCATTATCATCAATTAAATCAAATGTTGTTAAAATCCAATCATTCGGTACATTTTCAGCAAACATATCGCAAGAAGAACCGACAAAGATAAAATTGCCTGTTCCTAAGTCGGTTTTCATCTCTTTTTCGTCAAAATGAAGTGGCGGCTGTTTACCCCAGCGTTTCATATAACAGTAGCTGCATCCGTGCGGGCATTCGCCTTTTACGGTGTTCCAAGTATGAGTTATAAAGTCATACATATTTCCGGTCGATTTATTTAATGGCATGTGCTATCTCCTTCTAAACTCTGGTATAACTTATCACCCAGAAGCTGAATAATTTTTGTTACTACTTGTCTTTGTGATAAATCGTTATTATCAATACATTCTGCTATATCACTATCAGTAATATAGCTTTCTGCTTGTATCGCCTTAACATAGAATTGTGCAAATGCTCTATTATCATCTAATGATAATCGCTCTATTTTTTGTTTAACAGAAAAACGATTAAGCACAGCATCATCAATAATATCAATCCTATTAGTGGCTGCAATCAAAATAATATTATTTGGCAGCATATCAAATTCCTGCATTAAGGTTATGGTAACTCTTGAAAACTCTTTTTCTGCTCTGTCAGCACCGTTGCGGCTTCCTGCTATACAATCTACTTCATCAAGCATAAAGACACACTCATGCTTTTTTACATAATTAAATATATTTGCGATATTTCTCCCAGTATTCCCTAAAAGAGAATCTATGACGCTTGAAAAATTAAGATAAAATAACGGTAGATTAAGCTTATGTGCTACATAGCGAGCGAATTCTGTCTTTCCTGTGCCGCTTTCTCCATAAAGAATTGTTGCATTGCGGTAATGAATACGCATAGAATCCATCATCTCTGCAACCGTCTTCATTTTTATAATTGATTGTAAAACAGAATTAATCCAGTTTTGTTGGGTGTAATACCGTTCGGTAATAAAGTTTTCAGGTGAGTAACAGATTACCTTACCCTCAATATTTGTCGGAAGTTTTACGGACTGCTCTGTAAGTTTCTTTTTTATCCGCGTAACAAAATCGGCATTTGATGCTTTCGTATCATCATTTAAGCAGTTTGTTATGCATCTTTTCACTGAATATGATAAGTAGTCATTTTCAGCTATAAGCGTTTCTAACAGCTCTTTTGTATTTTTATTTAACGGCATTTCATTTCTCCTCTAGTCATTCAAAATGATACAATTATCCTTAACAGCTATCGTAGCGACCGTTCGGCTTCCTATATAATAGCTGCTGTAATCACCGTTCTGGATATTGACAGGTAAGTCCCCGTCATATTCAGATAGCTTTTCAATTAACTCTTTTACGGTCATTTTATAGCTCTTTATTCTGATAACAAGTACAAAAATAACGGAATGCTAAGAACGGTAGACAAGAATAAACACAGCCTAAAGCTTTGCATATAGTTTTCTTTTTTTACTTCTGCATTTACAATCCATTCCGCCAGAAGAGGTATAAAAAACAATGCAAAAACATATACAAAAATTATGACTATCATTTTACCTCCCATTTTGTTCTTTCATATTCTCTGCCAGCAATAAAGGCTTGCTCTCTAATTTCATGCTCAAATATACTTGCTGCTGTACAAAGTCGTAAAATATCAGCAGGCTTACCAATACCGAGAATTTCAGAAACTTCATTGATAAATTTTGTGTAACATTCTTGAGCTTTTATGTTCATGCTTTACTCCTTTATCCTTTTAATCCTTTCTCCAATCCAGCGCATGACAGGTACTGCCATACTGTTACCGATTGCCTTGTAGCGCAAACTGTCGGGACATTGTTCAGTAGGTTTTCCGCGCCATTCAATCTGTGTATAATTGTCTGGGAAGCCTTGTAACCGTTCACATTCAAGCGGTGTAAGGCGGCGTATATATTTTTTTTCGCTTGTTAAAACTAAATCGAAACAATCATGAGATGCACTGCATCTCAGTGCTGCAGCTTTCTTATCTTTGTGATATTTGAAGTTTCCTCCGCGACGGAAATAGTTAACGCCTTTTCCAATAAAGGCGGCAGTTTCCTTTTGTGTTTCGCTGCCCGTCGCAATATTCCCGCACATGCTTTCCGGCTCAAATAATACTTCTGCGGCAAGGTCTGTCCTGTTATCAGAATGTCCGACAACGAAGACTCTACGGCGGCGTTGGGGTACTCCGAAATACTGAGCGTCAAGCACCCTGTACGCCCACCCATACCCGCATTCTTCCAGCCCTGCAAGGAACGATGCAAAATCATATCCGCTGTTCGAGGATAATACGCCGGGGACGTTTTCCCATACAATCCAACGGGGGCGGTATGTTTCCACAATTCCCAAATAGGCATACATAAGAGCGCCTCGCTCGTCAGCGATTCCGCCTCGCTTTCCGGCAATACTGAAAGACTGGCAAGGTGTTCCTCCGACCAGAATGTCAAATTGTCCGATATTCCATTTTTCATATTGCGTAATGTCTCCATAGTTTTTGACGTTCGGGTATTTTTGTTTCAACAATTCGCAAGGGAAAGGTTCTATCTCTGAAAAGCCGATAGGCTTAAAGTCTATCGGTTCCCATGCAACGCTTACCGCTTCAATACCGGAGCAGACGGATAGATAGGTCATTTAATAACTTCCATCACAAGGACTAAATCCGCATTCTTCACACCAGATAGGAGATGTAAAACAGCTAAAAAAAGCTTTTCCATCAACCGTAGGGCATCCGCATTTTTTACATAGTCCATTTATAGTATCAAAATATAAATTTCGTCCTTGCTCTGATTTGCAATGGCTATACCGCCATATATCAGGATCAAAGGTTATACCGTGTATATTGGTCATGTTATTTTTACGTCTCCAAATTGTATTTCTCACCGCAAAAAGGGCAAAAAGAAAAAACAAAATGGTCTATTGTTTTGTTTTTATAAAACTCACCTGATTTAGTGCGCTTCCGATAGCTGAAACTTCCAGTCATAAATGACTGTAATTGATTATTATTATCAATGCAAAACGAAACACCATTCATTCTTGCTTCATCGTCTCCGCATTTCTCTTGTAAAGAAGCTGCAACCTTTTCAATACAATCGCACATTTACTCCTCCACCAATTCCCCGCAGGGGCTGCCGTCGTCGGCAAAGACGTAACAATGGAATAAGTCGCTTAAACTTTTCCAATTATCACATAGATGATCTGAAACTTCGATAAAATCAGAACAGTATCCGCTTACAAGAAAAATGTCATGTGAAGTATCTCTAATCCACCTGTCGTGCTTCCATATCGCTTCCATCGCTTTTTCAACACTCTCAAATGGCCTGTACTTCGGTTTGGTGGGCGGTTCGATAAGGTAGGCAAAGCAGAACAAATCATACCCATTATCAAAACGATCGTAAGAACCATCATTATATATACGCTTTAATGAGATAATAAAATCTCTGTATTCTTTGCTTTTTACTTTTGCACTTAAAGCACCTAAGGTATCTGCAAAAATACATCTACTGCCAATGGGTAAATCTTCCGCATTCACCGCGGTGTATACTCTCGATTTGTCAAATTCCATGATTTATGCATCCTCATTTTTATAGTGCTTTTCAATACGGTTAAATACATCTTGCGCAGTTAAAAACCCAAGCACATCATCGCCTGTGTCAAGTCTTTCCTTTTCAGTCATAAGACCTCGTATTTCAAGTAAATCCTTCCGACGACCATAGCTAAAGTCATGCTCAATGACAGAGCAGTCCGCACTATCAAAGCATGGATATACGATATGAAAACCGCCGTGCAGTTCGCTAAAATCAAAAGGTATCTTTGCTTTTTCAAGCATATCTTTTAGCTTAAAAATTTCATTGTATTTTTGTTTGTTCACCATTTCTTCAATTGTCATTTTTTTCTTTACCTCCGTAACATTAGTAAGATGTATGGCATACACCGGTTTATCGATATGTAAATCCGTATCTTTACCATTTATAACCTCAATCTGCGAGATGGTAGCTATCATTATTTTTCTGGTATATCCAAGCCGTAACGCACAACAAGGCATGGCGCAAGCATCGAATTGTTGTGAAAATCCCAAAGATGAAACTTTCTTGAAAACTTCTTCCAGTGAATATAAACCGAACATCGGACGAAAAAAATTGAGTACTATTCGCCTTGTCCAATACGGCTTTACCTCACGATACTCTATTGTTTTCTCACCGCTTTTGATTTTTTCGTACCATTCTTTTTTCAGTGGAAATATGAGCATAATATGTTTCCCCTCCTCTCTAAATCGCTTTCGCTTCCCGCAGCTTCGGCCGGTAGCTTTCCCAGTCGAAATTGAACGATTTACCTTTTTCTTTTAGCCGATCAATTACAGAGCTATCAAGCATTGCTTTCACCCATTCGTAATTGCAGTTCCCCGCAAGCCACAGCGGGCGATTGCGTTCGTGCCGTTCACGACAAATAAGCGATAAGCAGTTGCTTTTTGCATCTTCGTTCTTTCCTTTATCGATTTCGTCGATAACAAGAAACGGAATAGTGCAATAGTGCATTATCATCTGGTATTCTGTTTTTTTTGCCGCGTAGCTGTTATACGTCGATCGAATTCTCAAGTCTAAAAATTGCCATGTTGTATATTCCGCGTTGTTAAGTACAACCGCCGCGCTTGCAAGGTGGCTTTTACCCGTGCCACTATTACCGTACATCAGCACGAATGTATCGCGCGGATTTTTGGCAAGCTCATAAAGATCGCGAAGATATTGCGCTGCTTTTTCATTTTGCGGCTCATACGTGGTAAAACTTTCGTTAAAATATTTGTCGCGGATGCCCATTGCTATGAGCTTTTTTATTCGCTGCTCTTCAAGCTTTTCTCGCCTTTTTTGTTCTTCACGCTCCTGTACACACAAAGGGCATTTAGGCGGCTTGGTCGATCCTTCTAGGTGCATTACCTGCACATTTCCATGCTTTTCACAGTGAAAGGTTTCCTCTCTACCGTGAAAGCGCGGAATATAGTTTTTTGCTTGCTTTATTTCACACGTGCGCATAATTTCTCCTTGAGCTTAAAACGGCATCTCTTCTTGAGATCCGGTTACATTGCAATCGAATCGCTTATTCTTTCCTTCCGGCGGGGAGCGGGCGTATTGCTGCTGCATTTGTAAAAATACCCGTGGATATTTTTCTCGCAATTTTGAACCGGATATGATATTTGAACACCAGAAGTTTCCCGCCGTTTTAACCCAGCGGATTACTTTTTCAATATCTTCATAGCTGCGTTTATCAATGCGGTTGAGCTTTTCTATGTCTTTCGCCCATTGCTCGATATGCTTTTGACTGGTAGTGAAGTGAGTATCTACCTGCCGGTGGAGGTCATAGAGTAGGTGCGCTAAACGCTCCGCTTGTTCCGGAATTGTGTGTGTTTTTTTAATAGGTGCAGACTTCACATCCCCGTCCGGTTCTTCCGGCGGGGATACTATTTCATTACCATTACCATTAC
>NZ_CALHGC010000308.1 GCF_938029485.1 uncultured Treponema sp.
AAGCCTGCAATGAATTTTGGTGGGTGTCAGCCTACGTAGTCAAAGGAATCTGTCGCAAGCAACTACTCTATGCCACTGACCATCTCTACGGTATTTTCCGCTGCCGACAATCCGCTCAACAAGGATACTGCGAGGCATAATAGAATCGTTTTTTTATTGAGTGTCCGCATCATTTTGCTCCTTTCATACGCTGTTCATAGAGTTTTTCCAAAGTTTTGGTGCGCTGTTTTAATTCCGCCAACTCACGGCGGCGTTCTTCAAGTTGAAGCCGTTCGGCTTCTTCCTGTTCTTTTTGCTGCTGTTCCAGTATATGTTGATTTTCCTGCTCTTCGGCAATTTGCGCCAGCATTGCCGTAAGTTCATCAAATTTTTCTTCCAATGCCGTTAAGCGGTCTACAATTTCTTCGTTCCGTTGTTTTTCTTCTTCACTTAAAGCACTATCATCGGCGATATTTGTAGTTTCCGCACTGCTTTCTAAAGCAGCGGCTGTTTCGGATTCATCGGTTTTCGGTTCCGGTACCGGTTTAGCTGATTGGGAATCGGTAGAGGCGGAAGCCGCATTTACTTTGCTCGCCACACGCGAGAGTTCATCCCGAACAGACTGTTGGTCGATCATCACGATTTTATATCGGGCTTCATTCACCTTTCCCGATTGCGGATAGTTCACGACAACTTCGTTAAAAATCTTACGGGCTTCGGTATAATTTTCGACCGCATAAAAATTTTCGCCTATCCAGTAATAGGCGGAGGGAACCTTGGGATGCTCGGGATAGTCTTCTATAAACCGGTAGAGAATATCCGATGATTTTTCATAGTTACCTGACAAATGTAAGACCCGCCCTTTTTGGTAACTCACCTCGGCGGCACGCTCATCTTCGGGAGCGTTTTCCAAAAACGCATCGGCATAGTTCAAGGCATACCGATAATTTTGTGCGGAAGTTTCGGACATTACCAACCAATACAACGCTTCGATTCGATCTTGCGGTTTAGCAGCAGTAAGCGCCTTCTCAAATGATTCCGTCGCTGTAGTCCAATCGTTGCGGCTGTATGCATCCAATCCGGCCACTAAATCATTGTTGTCGGCAAAGATGCTGCATATACTCAAACACACAAAGCAAATTGTTAATAAATTCTTTTTCATTTCTTTATATCTCCGGAAAAAAAAGAGGATCCTGAAACGACGACATCGGCTCCGGCACTGCATACAGCCGGAAGTGTTTCCGCATTAACGCCGCCGTCAACGGAAATCAAATAACGGTAACCGTATTTTTCACGGTATTCACACAGCTTCTTAATCTTTTCAAGACACCCGGGAATCATTGTTTGCCCGCCGAAGCCCGGATTAACTGTCATCACCAACACCAAATCGACAAAAGGTAACACCTCGTCCAAAAGATGTACAGGGGTTGACGGCACAATACTAACACCGGGCTTCATGCCCGCCGCACGGATTTCCGTAATAAGCCGATGTGTATGCACTACCGCTTCGATATGAAACGTAAAATAATCGCTCCCCGCTGCTGCAAAATCTTTTACAAAATCCTGAGGGCGGGCAACCATTAAATGCACAT
>NZ_CALHGC010000309.1 GCF_938029485.1 uncultured Treponema sp.
TGTACGCGCGCATTAACTTCCATAAAATAAAACTGATCACCGGAGACGAGAAATTCGATGGTACCCGCTCCGCAATACTTGAGCGAAGAAAAAAGCTTTTGCGCACCTGTGCACATTGCATCATACATTGCATCGCTCACCGCCTGTGAAGGGCTTTCTTCTATCAGTTTTTGGTGATTCCGCTGTACCGAGCAGTCCCGCTCACCGAGAATTGCAACACCGCCTGTACCGTCGCCGATAACCTGCAACTCGACATGCCGCGGGTCGCTCAGGTATTTTTCGATATAGACGGTGCCGTCGGCAAAATTCGCTTCTGCTTCTGAAGATGCGATGGAAAGGTTTTCAGCCAAATCCGCTTCCCTCCATACGATACGCATTCCTTTACCGCCGCCGCCTGAGGCAGCTTTGATGATCACCGGATAGCCGCACTTTTTAGCCGTTTCCGCCGCTTCTTCCGCCGTTTTGATTGTGCCTGCGGAACCTGGCGTAACCGGCAAACCGCTTTTTTGTGCAGTCTCCCGCGCCTTAACCTTGTCGCCGAGCATTTCGATGGTATCGGGTTTCGGCCCTATCCAGAACATACCGGCTTTTTCTACCTCCCGTGCAAAACCTGCGTTTTCGGAGAGAAAGCCGACGCCCGGATGTACGGCATCGCAGCCGGTGCGGAGTGCAGCGGTGATCAGTGCATCTTTGTTCAAATAGCTTTTAGCGGACGGCGGCGGGCCGATACAAACCGCACGATCGGCCAGCTGCACGTGCAGGCATTCTCTATCGGCGGTGGAATACACGGCAACTGTTTCGATGCCCATTTCCCGGCAGGCGCGGATAACGCGGACGGCAATTTCACCGCGGTTCGCAATCAGCATTTTCCGTATCATACTTAAACCCTGATTGTAAAGAGCGGCTGATCAAACTCAACCAAATCGCCGTTTGCGGCAAGAATTTCTTCGATAGATCCGTCGTATTCGCATTCAAGGGTGTTCATCATCTTCATTGCTTCGAGGATACAGAGCGGCTGCCCCTTAGAAACCTTGGAGCCTTTGTCCACATACGCGGGCGCATCCGGAGAGGGTGAGCGGTAGAATGAGCCGACGATGGGGCTTTTTACCGTAACGAGGTTCGCATCGGTACCGTGTGTACCGACTGCTGCACTCATTGCGTGTTCTTGCAAACCCGCTCCGGGAGCCGCACTGCCATTTGCAGCACCGCTTTGTATACCGGTTCCCTGCACCGCATATTCGCCTGTCTCCGTTCCGGCAATCGGCTTCATCGGCACATTGTTCAGTGCAAACGGCTGCATTGCCGGTACATTTTGATACGCGGCCTCTTTTTTTAAGGTCAGCTCCGCTTCTCCTTCCTTTATATGGAGCAGCACAGCCGAGCTTTTTTCAAATTTGTCAAAGACATTCAAAATAAATTTTTCGTTCATGTTTTTTCTCTGTGTAAATCCTGATAATCTTTACGGGGTTGCCCAAAAAATTAAAGTTTTCGGGCAGTCTCCCTGTTATATCCGGTCAAACCGGTCAATTTCGGCATCATAATCGATACCGGCAATATCAAATCCGTTAATCGCCAAAAAGTCATGCCGGTACTCGTCCACATCGGTGAGTTTGCGGCTGGTCTCATCGGTAACGGTTGCCATAATCTTTGCAACGGCGGACTGAACCCTTTCGTCCAATTCCCAGTCGTCGATGCGGATACGGTTTTCGCTGTCCGTCGGGATAACGCCGTCCGCCGTGTATAACCGGCTGTCAAAGAGGCGATTGATCTGTTCGATGCAGCCTTCGTGGGTGCCCTTTTCCTTCATCACCTTGAACAAGCTTGCCAGATACAGCGGGATAACCGGAATAACGGCGCTTGCACGGGTTACCAGTCCCTTGTTGACGGATACAAACGCCTTTCCTTTTAAGGCTGCGAGTTTGGTGTTCAGCGTATGGGCGGTTGCTTCCAAGTGCTCCTTTGCCTTGCCGATGGTACCCTTGCGGTACAGCGCCTGCGTCGCTTCAGGGCCGATATAGGAATAGGCAACCGTGATGCAGCCTTGTGCCAACACATCCTCAGCGCCGAGTTTTTCTATCCACCGCTGCCAGTCTTCACCGCCCATAACCTTTACGGTAGCGGCAGCTTCTTCGTCGTTCGCCGGTTCCGCCGTAATTTCGGTGAGTGCGCCGGTAAACGGATCGAGGGTTTTGCCGGTGAACGGCTTTCCGAAAGGCTTGAGTGCCGAACGGTAGGTAACGCCGGTTTCAGGATCGGTACGCACGGAGCTTGCCACGCTGTATACAATTAAATCGAACTTGATATTGAGTTTTTTCGCTTCATCAATCACTTGTGCTTTGATGGCATCGGAAAACGCATCGCCGTTTATCGTAACGGAGGTAAGCCCCGCCTCTTTTGCCGCGGCGTCAACCGCTAAGTTGTTATACCAGCCGGGGGTTCCCCACTTTTTTTCGGAACCTGCTTTCTCATACGAGACGCCGATTGTTGCAGCCCCGTAGCCAAAGGCTGCTGTAATGCGGCTTGCCAGTCCGTATCCGCCCGAACAGCCGACAATCAGAACGTTTTTCGGCACTGCCGTTCCGGATGGGTGAGAAGCTGCCCGTTTTTTCGTATATGCGATTTGATCTTCAACCGCTTTTTTACATCCCTGAGGATGTGCATTTAAACAGATATTGCTCCTCAGCATCGGTTTTATACTCATAATTTTCAACTCCTTACTAGACTAAGTCTTTATAATGCATAATTACGCCGTGATTGGCAATGTACAGTACAAAAGTCCTTATCACTATGTTTTATGGTCTTTCTTGCCTTAATCGGCGCTATCGTTATAGTCTAAAAAATCGTATTTAGTCTATCATATAAATTATTTAATCGCTTCCACTTCCTGTACGGTTAAGCCGGTCGCTTGCGTGATATTTTCGATGGATAAACCGAGTTTCAGAAGATTCTTTGCCGTTTCGAGTTTACCTTCAAGTTTACCTTCAAGTTTACCTTCTTGCCGTCCGGCATTAAATTGATTTTCAGAAATAGTGGCGATGTCGCTTTTCAATTTCATTCTCGATTCATAAAGCTTCCGTTCTATAGGCGATAACGTCAAAATATCTACCTTCTCATTCAGCATTTTCAGTATCGGTGATGTTGCCGCTAACATAGGCCATTCCTCCTTATCTTTTGAAAATATACGGTGCATCTACTTCGTTATTTCACAAAAATTAGTCCTCGACGTGCAAAAGCACGCCTG
>NZ_CALHGC010000310.1 GCF_938029485.1 uncultured Treponema sp.
ATCCAGCATAATTTTCAACTCTTCTTTATTTGAAGTCAGAATCTTATAATAGGCATCAACATCGTCCATTTTATTTTCCCGTAAGCGATCTTTCAGACGGCTTTCCAGAATAGAACGATTCGTTACAGAAAAGGTGATGCCGCTCTCATTGTATATTAAGTCTTTAAAAAGATCAAAATTACGGTCACTTAGAAATTCTGCCATATCTTTTCCCCCTGATAGAGTATATGTTGCTGTATATTTTTGTCAAGCGAAGTATTTTCATAATTACCGTTAACTAAATATCCGTTTCAATCTTATCCGATTCGGTAAGGATGCTTGTTACTTCTTGCAATACATTTTTTACTCCTTCTACCTGTTTTCTAAATTCTACATTGTCATTTCCTTGAATAATCAACCAGTTTAAAAGCGGTGCATATACACTATTTTTATTACCTTCAATAAAGCCGTTTAACAGAGCTATTAGCGCCTTAAACGCGTCTTGAGAAGAAGTAATAATTTGTTTGGCTTCGGTTTCAATATTTTTCATTAACGCTTCAAGACTATTTTTACTTTTTAAACTTGCAATCGTCTTTTCTTTTAATTGGATAAAGGCGGCACCGATCTCACCTTCAGGCGACAAACGAGATTCAAAGGTGCTGATACAGCTTTGCTGTTTCTCAAGCACGGTAAAAGCATTTGTATATTCCGCAAGATTCTCACGGCGGTAAAAGTTACCCTCCATCAATAAAGTTTTTAACACCGGTTGCACAAAAGACGGGTATAATATCGAAAAAAACGAAGAAAGAAAACTAAAAGAGAACTCACGTTTAAATCGAAGCACAAGCCATGAATCTTCCCATGGCCGATAGAGCAATGATTCAAGTTTATCGATTTTAAGCAGTTCCAGCATTTGACGATTTAATTGCGCACGTTTCTGTTCTGCAGACCACAGTTGCCAGCGTTCATTGAAGCGTCTTTTCCATGCCATCTTAAAAAGTTGAAACCAATCCTCTCCCCCCTCAAGGCTTTGTATCTCCCAATGGATAGATTTTAGTACATAACGAGCCAATTCAAAAATCGGAATTTTAACGGAAAATACCTTGATAGCTTCTAACGCATGGGAAGCTTGTGAAATAAATTCAACCGATTCCTGATTCATATTAACGGCCCTATCATTTAATTTATCTTGCTTAGATAGCAGGAATAAGGCTTGCAGAACAACATCGGGAATCGGCTTTATCGTGCTGAGCACCGATGCAAGCATACCGATTTCTGCTGAAATCAAATAAACGGAACAAGCAGGCGCGACTGCAGGATTCACGGTAAATCGTAAAAGAGCTTTATCAATCGGCAATTCACAAAAATGCCTCATCCACTCGATCGCATTAGCCGCTTGGTACATCCCTGTTTTATAATCTGCCGTCATAAGAGAAAATGATTCATCTATTTTCTTCAAAAGCTCGGCTCGGAGATTCGTACTTGCTTGAGCATTCGGAACACAACTGAAAGGGTCGGTGTTATACATTAATTTTAAATATACATCAGGCACTACGAAAGAACTTACCAATAGATAAAAATTTCCTTTATCGGTATCATAAGCAGATAAGAGCGATGTAAAAAAAAGCTGTGTTTTCCGTAATTCACGCAGTAATTCATAAAAATCACTCGTAAAAACATTGGCTTTTACATTAATATATTGTTTGTAATTATGCTGCAAATCCTTTCCAAGACGGTGAATCAGTTCTTCTTCATATATATCCTCAACCGATAGTGATTTAAAAAAAGCCTTTAGGCGCAGCCATAGCCGGATAAAAAACGGTTCATCATTTATTCGAATATGTTTTTTTGATCGGGCATCAGACAATAAAGGTTCTGTTTTGGAATCAGTCTGCATATCGGCAGACATCTTCATATTTTCAGCAATATTTGCAAGCATTGTCTGAGCTTCTTCCGTAGAAAGCGCAGCAACTAATTTATCAAATGTAGAAACTTGAGAATTCATAAAAGAAATTATATACAAAACAGATAAAAAAAACTATAGGTCAATTTCAATTTTTTTGCTTAAATGAAACACACAAGACGTTTCATCTCTAGTTTGCCCATAAAAACGGCACTAGCTTTGAAATAGTCTTTAGGGCAAACTGATAGGTTCCTTTTGGGCTTTTTTTTATATAACCGGCATCGCCGGTTATATAAAAAAAAGCCCGGCAGCTACCTACTTTCCCACTCTGGAATGAGCAGTATCATC
>NZ_CALHGC010000311.1 GCF_938029485.1 uncultured Treponema sp.
ACCTATTCATGGCGGACGCCACTTAAACAAAGTCCTGCTTATTATGAAAATGCAATGGCAATTAATTATCCGGCGGAACTTGCTGCCATTAAAGCCCCGATTTTAGCCATCGCAGGCTCCAAAGATGATGTAGTGCTGCCTTCCGTAGCACAGACGATAGCAGCCGGCGCCAAGAACAAAAAAAGCCGCGCCCTTATTCTGGAAGGCGCTGATCATACGTTCCTTGTTTTTTCCGGCGACTTAACTATGCTGCATACCCTTACCGGCGAAACGATTGCATGGTTTAAAAAGACTTTATAAGCGCATAAAAGCAAAAGGTCGCACAGAATAGGGCAGTCGCATCAGGTAGATTAGATAAGAATCGCAGAATAATTGGGGCTAATGGTTAAAAATAATTTTTGCGTTAGCCTTTTGAAAAGAGGTGAGGCAGATACGAGGCATGAACAAAAATTACCCACAGGCGTGCTTTTTGCACGTCGAGGACTAATTTTTGTGAAATAACGAAGTAGATGTCTGTCTATTTTCAAAAGGAAAGGTTGAACAGCCTATATTATTCTGCGGGGCTACTAAAAAGAAGTCTGATGCGATTGCTCCGGGTAATATAACAGTATGATAACATCAAAAACAAGTAAATTTTTATGGATCGCGTTTTTCGTAACGCCCGCGCTGCTGATTGTCAGCGTGTTTATTTTGTTGCCGCTTTTTATGAGTCTGTTTAACAGTTTCTTTAACTGGAATCAGCTGCTCCGCGGAACGTTTACCGGATTAGGTAATTTTAAAAAGTTGTTTTTTACCTTCCCGTATAATGAACGCTTTTGGAATGCATTAAAGCACAACGGCATCTGGTTCTGCTGTACAATGCTCATTCAAAACAGCCTCGGACTGCTGTTCGGATATGCATTAAGCAAAAAGATTGCAGGACACAGCTTTTTTAAAAGAGTATTCTTTATACCGGTGCTTTTTTCCATTGTCGCGGTCGGTTTCTTGTGGGGAATGTATTTAAAGAGCGATGGGCTGGTCAATAGCTTTTTGAATCTCCTCGACCTCTCATCCCTCCGACGAGCATGGCTCGGTGACGAAAGCACCGCAACATTCGCCATCATCGCGACCAATATTTGGCGCTGGGTAGGCTTCCCTTCACTTGTATTCCTTGCAGCCATCGACTCAATCGATCAAAGCTGTATCGAAGCCGCATACATAGACGGCGTAAGCGAGATGGGCTTATTTTGGAAAATCATATTTCCGCTCATCATTCCGTCCATAACGGTTATCACGGTATTAACCATTATTGGCAGTTTAAATGTTTTTGAACAGATATACACCATGACCGACCTCGGCGGCGGGCCGAACTACAGCACCGACACCATCGGCACGCTCTTTTACCGCACGGCCTTCGGTTCGGTCGATACCGGTAACCCCGAAATCGGTATCGGCAGTACCATCGCCGTTATCATCTATATTATGACCTTTTGTATTTCGCTCGTATCCGTCGCAATCGGTAAGGCAAAGGAGACACAGGTATGAACATGGATCTACGCTTTAAGAGCGCTTCTCCGGTAAAAAGCCTTGCAATCGGCGGTATTTTAATACTGATGGTTATCTATGTTATTTTGATTGCGTATCCGCTCTTTAATATGGTAATGTCCTCCTTAAAACCGACCCGTGAGATTCTGCAACACCCATTCGCCTTACCGGCCAATCCGGATTTCTCCTCGTATAAACGGGTTTGGATTGATATGGGGTTCAGAACCTTCTTTATCAACAGCATCATCGTAACGGCGTCCTCTATGGCGCTAGTACTGCTGTTCGGTTCGATGGCATCGTATACTATCAGCCGCTATGTGTTCAAGGGAAATACGCTGCTGTATATGATCTTTTTAAGCGGTATTATGCTGCCGCTCAAGGCTGCCATCATTCCGCTTTTTATGATTATCAGAAAGCTCGGGCTTATGGATAACTTTTTGTCGGTAATCTTGATTTTTACTGCAATGGGTATTCCTTCAACGATATTTATCCTTTCCGGCTTCTTTAAAGCTATTCCGGTAGACCTCGAATACGCCGCACGGATAGACGGATGCAATGATTTTAGCATTTACAGCAAAATTATGATGCCGGTCATTGCACCGGGAATTGCGTTGGTAACTATCTACAATGCAGTTCCTATTTGGAACGACTTCTTCTTTCCGCTCGTCTTTTTACATAATAGAAGTCTCAAAACCCTGCCGGTCGGCCTCAGTACCTTTTTCGGCCAGCACAGTACCAACTGGACGCTCCTCTTTACCGGATTAACCGTAGCCATCCTCCCGATGATGATTCTCTATTTATTTATGAGTAAGTATTTTATCAAGGGAATGACTGCCGGTGCAATAAAGTAGAATGTGCGTAGCGGGGAGAGGGGGATATCTCAGATCCCGGTTGAGTGGAATTTTGAGATAAATCATACCGGTAATATACACGGTTCATTATAATAAGGAATTAATGAATCGTGAGTTAGAAGATACATATTTTCAACTTTTGCCTGGCATATCAATATTTGATCAAAAGGATCATTATGTA
Source organism: uncultured Treponema sp. (assembly GCF_938029485.1). Lineage (GTDB taxonomy): Bacteria > Spirochaetota > Spirochaetia > Treponematales > Treponemataceae > Treponema. The sequence goes on from NZ_CALHGC010000311.1 coordinate 2,557, forward strand.
ATTTCGGTGCGTTTTCAGAATAGGACAAGGTTTTTAATGCAATGCTATGCGACGGTTTTACATAGAGACAAGATAAATGTGCTTCAATACTCAACCTGTCTAAAATTTCTCCTGAAAAGCTAAAAGATTCGGGATGTTTTAAAGACTTAATTTGTGC
>NZ_CALHGC010000312.1 GCF_938029485.1 uncultured Treponema sp.
TGAAATAGTTTATACGGGGCAAAATACACACGGACTTATAGAGGAGATGAAAATGACAAATCTTGAAAAATATGACCGCATTTTTTTACAGAATTTTCCGGTAAAAAAAGAAGATTTACCCGGATTAAAGTACCGCGGTTTGAAAGAATGGGATTCGGTTGGGCACATGGACTTGGTAGGCCTTATCGAAGAAACGTTCGGAATTAATTTAAGTACGCTGGATGTTTTGGAATTTTCATCTTACGAGAAAGGCAAAACAATCCTTGCGAAATACGGTGTAGAGATTTAAGTGTCTGCCATAGCGATTTCGGTGTGGACGGAGCCTCTGGCCGAAAGCAACTGCTATATTATATACGAACATAAAGAAAGGCACGGGAACGAGGTCGCTCCCTGCGTGGTGATTGATCCGAACGATCCTGCGGGGCCGCTTTCGGTGCTGGAACAAAAAGGCTTACGGCCTGAATGGATACTTTTAACGCATGAGCACTGCGATCATACGGCGGGATTGGAGCCGATGAGGGAGCGTTTTCCCGATGCGCAGGTAATGGCGAGCGAGCAGTGTAATGTCGGGATGCAGAATGCGCGGCTCAATATGTCGCGGATGATGGAGGTGTATCTCACCTTTTTCGGCAAGTCGGGCGTGTCTTATACCCCGTTTGTGTGCCGCCCTGCAGATAAAACATATAGCGAGGCCTGTACGTTGGACTGGCGCGGGCATACGTTCCGCTTTGTGCCGTTGCCCGGGCACACCGCAGGCAGCGTCGGTATTTTTCTTGATGACGATATCTTTTTTTCGGGTGATTATTTGTTGCCGGGCAGGGAGGTGATTTTGCGGCTTCCCGGCGGCAGCGAAAAAGACTATCACGAAATCACGGACCCCTTCTTAGCAACATTACCGGTCGGTATTCATATTTACCCCGGGCACGGCAAGGATTATCATTATCATGACCATAGATGAATTTATACAGCTGAAACCGTATTCATTGACGCATCAAGAAAAAGCGGCGGCATACACTGAACTGCTGACGAAACAGACGACGTTTCACCGTAGCCATTGCGAGCCGTATGGACGGTTATTAAAAGCCTTAGGGATTCCGGAAAATGCCGCTTTTTCGGCAGAGACGGCACCGATGCTGCCGGTGTCGGTTTTTAAGGAGCTTCCACTCAAGAGTGTTCCCGAAGAAGCAGTGTTTAAAACGCTCACCTCATCTGGAACAACCGGTCAGCGTGTTTCGCAGATTTATTTGGATGCGGAAACGGCGGCGAATCAGCAACAGGTGCTGTACCGGATTATTGCCGATTTTGCCGGTGAAAACAGGATTCCCTATTTGGTATTCGATACGAAAAAAACGCTGCGGGATAGGAAGATGTTTTCGGCACGAGGAGCCGGTATTTTGGGCTTTTCTTTGCTGGCCTCCCGTACCTGTTACGCGCTTGACGAAAATATGGAGCTGGATATTCCGGCTGTTCAAAACTTTCTTGCCGAACATGCGAGCGAGCCGGTGCTTGCCTTCGGTTTTACCTTTATCATCTATAAACACGTGATCCGTGTTCTTGAAGAAAAAAAGATACGCTTCGATATTCCGAATGGGATACTGATACACGGCGGCGGCTGGAAGAACCTCATTAACGAGGCTGTTTCTCCGGAAGAGTTTAAAGCGCGAATAACCGCTGCGACCGGCATTGCGCGTATCAGCAACTATTACGGTATGGCGGAACAGACCGGTTGTATTTATATGGAATGCCCTGAGGGGCATCTGCACGCAAGCATTTGGTCTGACGTGCTTTTTAGGCGAGCAAAGGATTTCAGCGTGTGCGGTGTCGGGGAGCAGGGGATTGTGCAGGTGCTGTCGCCGCTGCCCGGATCGTACCCGGGTCATTCACTGTTGACTGAGGATACCGGTGTGCTGTTGGGAGAGGATGACTGTCCCTGCGGGCGGCTCGGTAAGTATTTTTCCATTACCGGACGTATCCCGCGCGCGGAAATAAGGGGATGCAGCGACACGTATGAAGGATGATGCCCATGCAAACGAAAACCGATGAAGTTATCATATCGCCGCAAAGCGCCGTAGTAAGCAGGCAAATTACTGACCCAAGCAGTGATAAAAAAGCCGCCGTAACATTGTTGGCAGGTGTTTTGCAGCCGGAAAGAGAACCGTATCCCGTGTTTTCACCGGAGGCAATGGAGTTCCTTGCAGCGGTATCGGCCGAAATCGGCTCGTCGGAATTACACGGCATACCGGAAATTGCCGCCTTCGGTTTTTGGTGCCGCAGGGCGCATCTTGAAGTCTTAGCTAAGCGCCATGCTTCTTCTTTTCCGCGGCTCGGACGGGGCTTGGCGTTCCATATTGCACCTTCGAACGTACCGGCGATGTTTGCTTATTCATATACAATCGGATTGCTCGCGGGGAATGCAAACATCGTGCGGCTGTCGGAGCGGGGCGGAGAAATTAGTACGGCGCTTTGCGCCTGCATCGGCCGGGTATTGAATCGGCCGGAGTTTGAGTCCGTAAAGCGGCGGACTTCGTTTATCAGCTACGGTAGGGATGACACCGTAACCGCTGCATATACGGCCGATTGCGATGCGCGGGTAGTGTGGGGCGGGGATGAAACGATACGGCGAATACGCGCACTACCATTGCCGCCCCATGCGGTAGAGCTGGTATTCCCCGACCGCTGGTCGTTTGCGCTGTTCAGTCAGGCGGCATTTTCT
>NZ_CALHGC010000313.1 GCF_938029485.1 uncultured Treponema sp.
CCGATGCGGAGATAGTGCCGGAGACGGTTTGTTCATCAGCGGCAGCAAGGGCAGGGGGGGGGGCAGCAGTCGGCTCCTGCGCGGCTGTCTTGCCGCTGTTTCCTTTATCGTTCCGTACAACTGCCCCACTGCCGGCCTGTTTTGAAGGCTGTACAGCTGTTACCGCCGGTTCGCTTTGTGCTTTCGCGCGTTGGGATACGGTTGCGCCGGATATGGTGTCGATTGTCGCACCCGATACCGCATCAGGTTTTTCTGTAGTCTCTTGCGGCTTTTTTTGACTGGAACCCGAATCAGTCTTTGCTGCTGTTTCTGTCGCGGCCGACTGTGCAGGAACATCGTCGGTGCGGGGTGCAACATCTGCCGCAGGCTGTTCCTGCCGCGAAGGGGTATGCTGCGGCTTTTCCGCAGCGGTCTTTGTCGTACAGGCGGTAACCGGTACGAGGAGTAATCCAAGAAGGATAAGGCAGGGCGGATAGATCGATTTTTTCACGGAACACTCTCCCATAATTTGTTCATTTGCCGCTCATTTATATCGTGCAATTTTTGCATCTCGTCCGCATCGGGAATCGTATACCAATACTGCAAATCCGAATCAGTCCAAATTTTTTTTTGTTTGCGCGAATATTGTACCGGCGGAAGCTCAAGCGGCTCATCCGGAAGCATAAAAATCATTGGGTCGATTGAAATCATTACTTCATCAGGATCGATGCTCGGCTTTTTTGTTCCGCTTAGTAAAATAATCACGGAAATAATCAACATGATAATCAGCAAACCGAGTGCAGAAGCTAGAACGATGAGCTTATGCGTCCGAATCGTTTCTATGATGTTCATCCGGCTGTTCCTCCTGAGTTGTATGCCGCCGCTTCGGCGGCCGCGACGGAATATAGATACCTTCTTCGGGTTCTACATCCTCTTCTATAAAGGTATCGGCATCTTCTTCCGCTTTCTCCTGCTTTAACAGCTCAATATCGTTATCCAATTTGATGGCAATCAGTTTGGATACGCCCGATTCCTCCATCGTAACGCCGAGCATGGTGTTTGCGCCGAGTACCGTCTTTTTGTTATGGGTGATAACGATATATTGACTGACATTCGCAAAACCCGACAGGGCGCTAACGAACCTGCTGACATTCTGTTCGTCCAGCGCTGCATCTATCTCGTCCAAGAGGCAGAACGGGGAAGGCTTAACCATGTAGGTGGCAAAAAGGAGCGCCACCGCCGTCATGGATTTTTCTCCACCCGAAAGCAGTCCGATGTTCTCCAGCTTTTTCCCCGGAGGCTGCGCGAAGATCTCAATACCCGACTCAAGCACTTGCTTGGGATCGGTCAGTTTAATTTCCGCCCTGCCGCCGCCGAAGAGCCGCCTAAACATATTGTGAAAGTTCTTCTTGATCTTATTATAGGTTACAAGAAACAGCTCCGTAGACTCCGCCTTTATTTCATCCGTAATCCGCTGCAAATCCGAACGGGCTTTATCAAGGTCGTTGATTTGTCCGGTTAAAAAATCGAATCGGGTCTTTACTTCTTGGAACTCCTCCGGAGCCATCAGGTTGACGCTACCGAGGTCTTTCAGCTGTTTGCGCAGCTCGGCAAGTTCCGTCCGTAAATCCATCGAGGAAGCGGTGATTTTATACATCCGCTCTTCAAACTCCATCAATTCGCGCGAATGAGTTTCTCTAAAGTTGTCTTTGACGTTTTTGATTTCTATTTCAAGGGTTGCCGTATCGACATAATACTTTTCGATGAGCGAATTATGTTTGGCAAGTTCCCCGTTGAGCGTTTTGAGTGTCCCTTCGTTGCTGGAAAGCTCGTTGTTGCGGGACGCGATTTCTTTTTCCAGCTGCTCGAGCGCTTCGGTCAACTGCCGGCCCTTGCGGTCAATCGACGCAATTTCTCCTTCAATTTCAAGGAGCTGTTCTTTTACCTCATCAAAGCGTTTTTGCTCCGTGTACAGCTCGTTTTCAAGTTCGCGGAGCGCGTTTTGCTGTACCGTCAATTCTTTCCGCAAAAACGCCGCTTGCTGCTCGGCAGCATCGGATTCCGCCTTCATCTTGGTTTTATGGATACGGAGATCTTCCAGCGTTTTACGGTATCCGTTTATTTTTACCGCAAGCTGCTCATTTTCGGTGTGCAAATCCGCTATCTTATTCCGCTTTTCTTCTATTGTATTCCGATTTGCTTCGATTGTCGCGTCGATACTGCGCTTTTGAGTGATAATGCCTTCCGGCGCTAAAAAATCGTCGATAAAACTTGCAGAAGATTTTTTGTACTCCTGCAAATATGTTTCCAGCGACTCGGTTAAGCCGAGCAGCTCGGTAAACGACTGTACGGCATTTTGCGCAAACTGAGCGGTTTCTTTTTCAGTATGATCGCTGAGCGCGGCAAAGTCCGAAAAGATATTCTTACGGCCGTTTAACAGCACCTTGATTTGGCTGATGCAGTCAAAAACCTGTTGTTCCAGCTTGCTGCGTCCCTGCGCCGAATAACCTGCTGCGGAAAGGTTCTTATCCAGTTCCGTAACGATGTCTTCGGTGATGGCGCGGAGTTCGGTTTCCATACCGGCGCGTTTTTTATCGAGTTCTTCAATCTGCTCCTGCAGCGTCATACGGGTAGTGTCGTTATCGGTAATTTTTTGCGACGCAAGCCGGAGACTTTCTTCAAAGTCGTCGATGTTTTTTTGAATATCCTGCACCTTCTTTTTAAAGTCGTGCACCTTCGCATCCTGCTCTCCGGCGTCCTCTTCAAGGTTTTCGATACGCTCTTCGATCCCCGTCTTGCGCAGCTCCAGCTGACCGAGTTTGGTTTTCAGCTCGGTTTGCCGCTCTGCCTGTAAACGCGCCTGATTTTCCTTTCCGCGCTTTTCGATGGCGAGTCCGTAAATCTCTTTTTGATGTTCGTCAAGCTTTTTTTCCAAGCTGTTGACTTCATCCATGTTCTCGGAAAGCATCGTATGGATGGAATCGATTTTGGTCTGTACGTCATCGCGCTTAGCTTTGGCTTCTTTTATGCTTTCCTCGCGCTGCGCGTAGTCGTCGGTGAATTTTTTAAGGCGCAACAGCTGGATATCGAGGTCGTGTTCAAAGATGGCATCCCGCAGTGACCGGTGCTTGACGGTTTTTTCCGCCTGTACTTTCAGAACGTCGTAGGAGCGGCGCACCTCTCCCAATACGCCTTCCACTTGACGCATATTTTCTTGCGTTTTTTGCAGTTTGCGCTCCGCTTCGGCACGGCGGACTTTAAACCGCGTAATACCTGCCGCCTCTTCAAACAAATAGCGGCGGTCTTCCGGCTTGCTGGAAAGAATTTGGTCTATCTTTCCCTGCTCCATGACTGAATACGCCGCCTTTCCGACACCCGTATCCCAAAAAAGCTCCCGCAGCTCTTTGAGCCGCACCGGCGTATTATTGATAAAATATTCGCTTTCTCCCGACCGGTAGAGCCTGCGCTTTATGGCAATTTCACTTACTTCAAGATTTAACAATCCGTTTTCGTTGCTGATAGTCAGCGTAACTTCCGCCACATTGAGCGCTTTCCGCGACTCGGTACCGTTAAAGATAACGTCTTCCATCTTCTTCGCACGGAGCGTTTTTGGCGCCTGCTCACCCAGCACCCACTTCATCGCATCGACGACATTGCTTTTACCGCAGCCGTTCGGGCCGAGCAAGGCGGTAATACCTTCCGCAAATTCTATCCGCGTCCTATCCGCAAACGATTTAAATCCGAATATTTCAAGACTTTTAAGAAACACCTTGTCTATTAACTCCTCAAGTCAATGCCGATTTTCGTTCATTCAAGGTAATCGGCAATCTTTTATATTCTATACTTTTTTAGGGAGATTGTGAACATCTAAAAAGAGTATTGTTGTTATTAAGTGCTAATCTCTAAGCAACTTGGGAAGCGTAAATTGCGCTTCATACGAGCGGCTTAGATGAGCGTACTTTCTAAACCGCTTGTCGGTTCTAGCTTGACCGCTAGTCTTTAAGGGCTTGTTCCAGTACGCAGGGGCAAGCCCTTTGTTATAAGGGGTTAGAAGGTGAACAACGAGGAAATTAAGGCGGCATTAGCCAGACTTTATTACTGCAAAATCGACTTTATAGTTATTCAATCCGGCAAAAAATCAAGCAAGGTAAACGGATTATACAAACCTGCTACACGAGAAATCATTTTACATAATAAAAACTTTACAACAGACAATCAGCTTATGTATACGGCGATACATGAGCTTACACATCACATCTTAACAACCGAAAAAGGCGTGAAGACCTCAAAATCACATTCCGGTATTTTCTGGGCAACATTTTATGACCTCATCGACAAAGCCATCGAACTGAAGCTTTACACACGGGAAAGAAGCGACCAAACGGCCGCGCTTGTAGCAGAAGCTGTAGAAATTCAGAAAAAAATCATAGAAGCACAAAAGGAACTCGGACGGATAATCGCGAAGCTGTATGACAGCTGCCAAAATAACGGTGAGCGTATCGAAGACGTTATTGAGCATGATTTGCAAATGACTCGCAACAAAGCAAGAGAGCTGATGAAAAACAACATGAGCGATAGCAAAGACAATGAGGAAATTGCAAAAGCGGTCAATTCTGCAAAAGACCCTATGGTCAGACATGCGGCACAGGCTGCGGCTGATAGTGGAAAAACTGTTGAGCAAGTGAAAGCAATTGCAAAACAGAAAGCAAAAGCTACTGACGATGATCTTGGAAGTCCTGAAAAGATTGAACCGGAAGAACAGTTGAAACAAGAAGAAAGATGCCTTGAAAGGAAAATCAAGCAGCTTAGCGATCGACTTATACAGGTTCGGGAAACGCTGAAAAGCATGGAGGGGAATAATGATCGCATCGACAAACATCAAGTTGAGCAAAAAAGCGCAGCGCGTTTTTGACTACATGAAAGATTTCGGTTCAATTACCACATTGGAGGCGTGCAACGATTTAGGTGAAACAAGATTGTCTGCACGTATTTTCGAGCTTAAAGACAAGGGTTTTGACATATCTTTCGAATGGGTAGAGATATTAAACCGCTACAAAGAAAAATGCCGTGTAAAACGGTACTACATCGTATAGGCAGCAGTATGAAAATGCGAAGGGTTAAAGTTTTGTACGGCGAAAATAAAGTATCGCTCTACGAGACGGAACGAGAGGGGAAAAAATTTGTCGGCACAATCAGAGAGTGTCTGTTATTCGGTATGGGATACGGCACTGATCAAGCGGCGGAGTTACGCTACGAGATGGTGAGACTGAACCGACTAAAAAATAAATCGGAGTGAGGAATGTATGAAGGGATTAAAAGAATTGAAAGTGGTTTTTTACGGAGTTGATGATTGGGATAGACCTGTTTTCCGTGATGTCTATGAACAGGACGGTAAGTATCGGTACGGAAAAAAGTTTTTCGGTGATACCGACAACCTTTTTCGCGGATTTGAAAAACTTATGGAACGCTACAAAACAGGCGTTGATAGCCTGTGCTATTTCGGCTCTTGCTTTGGGTGTGAACCTGACGGCGATAGCCCTGAAGAGCTTGGTGTCAAATTGATTTTTGACGCCGAGTTAACACGAAAAATTCAAGAAGGAGAAATCAATGTTGTATGAACAAGTTATTGAACGTGGTAAAGCACGTTTAACCGACACAAGCGCAATGAGCCGAAGCGAATGGCTTAAATTGCGTGAATCTGGGATCGGTGGAAGCGATGCAGGGGCGATTATGGGCTTAAACAAATATGCCACGCCCTTGAGCGTTTATTTTGCAAAAAAAGACCTTGCGGTACATGAAGGAAGCAAGGCTGCCGAATGGGGAAACATACTTGAAGACCCGATACGGCAGAAGGCTCGTGAAGAGCTGGGGATTGAAATTGAAACGGTTCCCGGTATGTTCACAAACAAAGAACACGATTTTATGAACGCCAATTTTGACGGATTGGTATTCGTTGAAGGGGAAAAAGAAATCGCCGGTAGTGTTGTTTCCGGTCTTGGCGGACACGAAATAAAAACATCACGCACCGGCGACGGTTTCACAACAGACGAAATTCCCGACAGCTACTATGCGCAAGTTCAGCATTACATGGCAGTTACAGGGCTTACATTCTTTGTGCTTACCGTTTTTATTTTCGACCAATACACCGGAAGACATTATGTTATTCCGCGAAATGAGGAGTTTATTGAGCGGCTTATCGAAGCAGAAAGTACGTTCTGGAACGATTTTGTACTTGCAAATGTTATGCCTGCTCCTACTGGTAATGAAAACGAGCTTGACCTCGTAAAAGCGCTGCCGATGGCCGAAAAAATTACGCTTAGTGAGGATACCGAACAGCTGCTCGAAGAGAAAGTTGCTATCGATAGTCAAATCGAAGACCTAAAGAAAAAGAGCGACATACTCAAAGAGCAGGTGTTGATCAAAATGTCGGAAGCATCCTGCGGAAAAGATTCACTGAAAACAATCAAAACAATCGCAGTCTGCGGCCGTTGGAAAATATCGCTTAACACACAGGTTTCAAAACGGGTTGACACAAATGCCTTGAAAAAAGCCGGTGTGTACGATGAATACGCAAAAGAAAGCGTTTCGCGTGTGTTGCGTATTACAAAAGCGAAGGAGTTGTAATGTTCGAGGCGGAACGGGAGCGGTGCTACGAGGGTATACGGCAGTGCGATGAGTTTTTGCAAGTACATGTGCTGTTTTGGGGATGCAAAAAGATAACGGCTGACAAAGTATTTCCTGAAAATGCGCTTGCCTATTTCAGTGGAAAGCACGGATTAGGAGCTGTCATATTCCACCTAAAAGCAAAAATGCACTTTATCCGATTACTGGTTGATTTTCAGGAGGCGGAAAATGCGCTTCATGTGGATTGATACGGAAACGACTGGTATAGACACCAGCGATTCAGCCGCCTTTCAAGTGGCATGTGTTCTTGTGGATAACGGGCGGCTGATTCGCGAGCGGTGTTTTTTCTTAAATCCGTTAAGCGAAACGATTAAATATCACGAAGGCGCCGGAGCGATTCACGGTTATTCGGAGGAAGAAATAAAAGCATTTCCGCCTGAAACAGAACAGGTGCCGAAAATTGCCGCGTTTTTTGCAGAGGCGAGAGAGCTTTGGGAAAAGGACGGTAGTAAGACTGAAAAGATGATTATTGCCGGTTATAACGTGGGATTTGATATAGGGCACATTAAAGCCCTTTTGGAGCGGAATGGTTACCAGCTTGAGGATTATTTTATGAGCATCGTTGCTGATGTGTTCTTGCAAGTAAAAAAGGCAGAGGTGCAGAAAGCGTTACCGTATCTTCCCGACAGAAAACTCGGCACTGTGGCAAAGCACTTAGGTGTAAGTCTTGAAAATGCACACGATGCTTTGGCGGACATTGAAGCAACACGTGAGGTTGCTAAAAGGTTATACCAAATGGGCATAGCCTTAATCTAAATGCAGAGGAGAAATTAAAATGCAAGTAAACGGAAATAATGCAAGTACAAAACTTGCAAATTCCCAAAATGGCGCGTCGCCAACCTTGAAACAGTGGGTTGCAAAAATGAGCGGCCAGATTAAAAATGCGCTGCCTGCGAATATTACGCCGGAACGTATGATGCGGATTGCGCTTACAGCTCTCTCAAAAGATGCAAAACTTTCAGGTTGTACGCCTGAATCATTTATGGGTGCACTTTTAACATCTGCGCAGCTGGGACTAGAGTGCAATACGCCGCTCGGACAGGCATATCTGATTCCGTTTTATAACAGCAAAAAAGGCTGTTTTGAAACGCAGTTTCAGCTCGGTTATCAGGGATTGATCGATCTTTGTTACCGTACCGGGCAATACAAGAAGATTGTTGCACGTGTTGTCTATGAAGGCGACGACTTTGATTATTCTTATGGACTTGATGAGAAACTTATTCATCGGCCAAAAGAAAAAACTGAAACCCCTATTTACGTGTATGCCTTGTACGAATTAAAGAACGGTGCAAGCGCATTTGAGGTGATGAGCTGGAAAGCGATTGAAGCGCACGCAAAAAAATATTCACAGTCGGTACAAAAGGGTTATACGTCGCCGTGGAAGACAGACCCTGAAAGCATGGCAAAGAAAACCGTGCTTAAAAAAGTGCTCAAGTATGCGCCGAAAGTTGTAGAACAAGCGGAGATTATCGCAGAAGCTGTAAATGGTGACAGCGCAATCATCAATACGAACATCATCAAAGACGGTAATGACTTCACTTATACACAAAATTTTGATTACTCACCCGAAAGTGCTGCATTGCACGAAGTTCCCGCGGAGACTGAAAAAACGGAAAGTGTACAGCGGGCTAACGATCAGCTGGTGCGAGATAGCGGACAAACTGGAAATAAAGGTGTAAACCAGTCCCTTGATTCGCAATTCGGCGAAAATGAAGACATTCCCGACGGGCTGTTTTAAGGGAGTGTGATTGTGAAGATAACCGGTTTTTTTCACGGCATTTTGTACAAAGAGCAGATTGTTTTACGCCCTACCGACGGGAAAGATAAAATCCTGATCAACAAACTGTTTTTGTCAAAGAAACAGCGCGAAGAAAGGAGCTGTACTGAAATTCTTTTGAAGTGTGAGATTGACGCTCAGTTTCAAAAGCGGAGTTTCAAACAGCTTAATGCCGTGTGGAAACTGGTAGAGGTTATCTTTGAATCGATGGAAAACCGTAAGCCGACGGAAAGCGAAAAATACGATTTATATCTTGATTTGCTTGAACTGTATGCGGACAAAGTACCCAGCAAATTGCGCAAAGACACCTTGCGAAGCATACATATTTCAGAATCGAATACGGTTGCAGCTGCACGCTTTATCGACGGCTTGTTATATCATTTGGCGACTGACTGCCAACTTTCCTATGACTTGCAAGCGGACGTTCGAAGCATCTTGTATGAATGGGAAATATGGCGCGGTAAGCAAAAGACAGATTTTATGGATAACATGACGGTTGACGAATGGCGGGAAACGGCAAAGTACAGCGAAGCAAGCGGTGTAGGCGGTGATATTGATTGCCACCACATCGTAAGTAGAGGAGCTGCTCCGCAATTCGCAAATTGCGCATGGAACGTTTTAGCTCTTACGCGGGAAGAACATGAATTTTTTCACCGGTGCGGCTGGCCTGCCTTTTTGGAGAAATACCCGCACTTGCGTGGTAAGGTTGAGCGGGCGTTTGAAAAAGCGGGACACTTACCTATTCCGCAATGATGGAGTTCACT
>NZ_CALHGC010000314.1 GCF_938029485.1 uncultured Treponema sp.
TTATCGACGATTTTAATAGGAAACAGTATTGTCAACATCGCTATTTCCGTAGTGCTGACTGCTGCTGCGCTGCGGATATTCGGAGATTCCGGACTGGGTATTGCGGTCGCCGCCGGTACGGTGCTGCTATTGATTTTCGGCGAAATTTTGCCTAAGTCGATTGCATTGGTGTACCCCGATGCTTTGAGCCTTGCCTTTGCCCGATTCATTCTATTGTTAATGACGATTCTTTCGCCGGTAGTCATGCTTTTTTCCGCGGTTACCGGCGTTCTGCTGCGGCTTTGCGGTATCCGTGAAGCGCAAAATACGGCGGCTGTTACCGAGGCGGATTTACGTGACTTTTTTCAAGCACGGGAAGAAAGCGGCTTTATCGGCAGCGATGAACGCACATTGCTGACGAACATTCTGCGTTACGGCGACTTTTCCGTCCGCAGCGTGATGACACCGCGGCGAGACATCGCGGCTATTCACATCAGCGCATCTGCATCGGAAATCATTGAGTTATCAAAAAAATCTCGATTTTCACGCTTTCCGGTATACAGCACGAATATCGATGCAATACAAGGTTTCTTCTATATTAAGGACTTTCTCTTTTCTCCCGAATACTTGGACGGAAGTACCGCCTTTCAGGTAAGCGCCTATCTACGCAAACCGCTTTTTGTGTTTGAAACAACGAAGCTCGCTCAAGTGGAAAAAAAATTCCATACCGAGCAGCAAACGATGGCTATTGTGCTTGACGAGTACGGCGGCACTGCAGGATTGATAACCGTCGAGGATGTCAGTGAAGAAATATTCGGCAGTATTCTTGACGAATATGATGTACGGGCAGGCATGAACACTCACACCGCTGCGGCGGATATCAGCATACACGCCGATACGGCAGGAACGGCACAAGCTGTACCCGATAACACATCAACAGCTCTACCGACGGTAAGCAAAGCCGGGCAGGCAACGGCTATAGCGGCAACCGAAGCCGACGCATCATCGGCGGCAAATGAATTCGGTATAACGCCTACGGAGATCGCATCAAAGTCCATGCCGACAAGCACATCCCCAACTGCATCGACACAAGCAGGAGCCGATGGTATAGGCGACGATAATACGGGAACCGCTCGTGATGAAGCCGAAGAACAGGACGCCTTCACCATCGCAGGTATTACCCGGCTCGCCGATTTAAACGAAAGATTAAACCTCACCCTTGAATCGCAGTATAGCGACACCATCGGCGGCTATATTATGGAGAAAGCAGGGGAAATTCCGGCGGCCGGTTATTCAATCAGTATTGAACCATATCTTTTTACCGTAACAAAGGTTGAAGCAAACCGTATTGAGCAAGTTGAAGTGCGGATGCAGGCGGAAGCATGAACCTTGTTGTTATCAGTGTTGAAATAATTATCCTGCTTGCCTGCGCAGCCTTTTTTTCCGGTACGGAAACGGCGGTAACCGCTATTACGCGGTTGGAGTACCGCAGCCTCAAAAAAAGTTCCCGTAAGAGCGCGCAGCGGCTGGCTCGGCTGGTGGAGATGAAGGATAAAATCGTTACGACAGCGCTTATCGGCACCAATTTTGTCAATACGCTCAATTCGGGACTTATTACCGCCTTTACCCTCAATGCGTTCGGTGCGCAGGCAGTTCCCGCAGCAACTGCAGTTATTACCGTACTCATCATCATTCTCGCCGAAATTTTCCCCAAAGCGCTGGCAACCGAACGGGCGGAATCGATCGGCAAGAAAGCCTCGTTGCCGTTGTATGTCTGCTACACATTGCTCCGTCCCATCGTGGCGTTATTTTCGCTGTTGACAAAAGCGGTGCTCAAGCTGTGTAATGCCCGCCCGAAAACAACACCGAATACGCTTAAAGAAAAAGATCTCCAGCTGCTTGTGCATATCGGGCAAGAAGACGGCGCGCTCGCTGCCGGAGAAGAAGCGCTGCTGCGTAAAGCCGTGTTGCTGCAGGATGTAAAGCTCCGCAATATTATGACGCCGCGTACGGCGATTACTTACGTTGATTCCACCGCGACTTTTGCGCAGGTTATCGAACAGTTCCGCCGCAGCCGTTTTTCCCGCTTGCCTGTCTACGATTCCGAAACAAAGACCGTTACCGGTGTTGCCCATTATAAGACGCTGCTGTTTGCTTTGCAGGAGCGGCGGGAGCCTGAACTTGACGCTTTGCAGCGTCCTGCGATTTTTGTTCCCGAGGGAGCTTCCATCTTTTCTATTATCAAAGCGATGAACGCCAAGATGCAAAATATCGCAATCGTTATCGATGAACACGGCGGCGTGGCAGGGCTTATTACGATGGATGATATTATCGCCGCGGTGTTCAGTACGGTGCAGGATGAGTACGGCAAGGCGCGAAACGACCCGATGCGTTCGGTTCGCTTTATCAATACATCGCAGCTTGTCCTTCCCGGTGCGTTAAAGCTGGAAGATTGCAACGAATTACTGCACACCGATTTTCACTCCGATTATTATGACACACTCGGCGGTTTTCTGCTTGAAAAATGGGGATATTTGCCGCATACTAAAGAGAGAATCACCTGCGGCCGGATAACGTTTACCGTCACTCATATTATCAATAGGCGAATCGATACCGTCATCGCAGACCTTTCATCGGTACTGTAAGCGGCTGCTTATAAGACATCCGCCTCAAAATGCCGAAAATAATAGTAACCGTTGGACAACAGAATAAGGCAACCGTACCAAAAATATTTCAAACGGTTGCTTACCTTTTGTGTGAAATTTTGTCAAAAATTTCACACAGTTTATTTTATTTAGCAGAAGGATTATCACAGCAGACAGATAAATCAGAATCGCAGAATAATGAGGTTGAGCAACCATTTGAACCGCAGGTTCAATTCTGGTTAAGCAACCTCATTATTCTGCGGGGTTGTTAAAAAACAGTCGGCTGTGATAATCCTAAAGGGAGGGGCACTATGACACAGCGCGAATTTATACAATTTTTAACCGATTTGCCGGAAGAACAGATGAAGGCGGAATTGACAAAGGCCTTTACCGAACGGTATGGAGCAGGTACGGAAGAAATCATGATGATTGCCTCCCCTGCCCGTATCAATATTATCGGAGAGCATATCGACTATAACGGCGGGAAGGTGTTCCCTGCGGCGATTAACCGGTACCTCTATGTACTTTTGCGCAAACGGCCCGATACAAAAATTATCTATGATGATATACGGTTCCCGGGCGCGCTTGAATTTTCTTCTACGGAAACCTTCGGTTATCGGAGAGAAAATCAATATGCGAACTATTTGAACGGTATGCTCGCGATGCTGCAAAAAGGCGGGTGCACACTCACGAGCGGATTTGAGGTACTGTTTTTTAGCAAGCTGCCTGCAGGCGGCGGTATTTCTTCATCGGCTGCGCTGGAAGTGGGTTTTGGGCGGGCGGTCGGCGAATTGTTCGACTTTAAGGTTGATGCGGTAGAGCTTGCCAAAATGGGACAGGAATCGGAACATACCTTTATGAATATGCAGTGCGGAATTATGGATCAGTTCAGTATTGCAATGGGCAAAAAAGAATGCGCGATGCTGCTTGACACGGCGACGCTTGAGTATGAATACGTACCGCTTGTCTTAGGTGATTACCGTATCGTCGTGATGAACACCAATAAGCAGCGTGCGCTTGTGGACTCAAAATATAATGAACGCTGCGCTGAATGTATGGAAGGGCTTGCTTTTTTACAGAAGATTAAGACCGTTTATAATCTCTGCGACTTGACTTCCGCCGATTTGAGCGCGGTTGAGGCTGCCATACCCGATGAGCGTATCTTTAAACGGGTGCGCCATTGCATTACGGAAAATGAGCGGGTCATTGCTGCGGTCGCAGCCTTGAAAGCCGGTGATTTACCGAAACTCGGCGAACTGCTCAAAGCGTCTCATACCTCACTTCGATGCGACTATGAAGTAACCGGCATTGAGCTTGATGCGCTCGCCGATGCCGCTAACGCCGAACCGTGCTGCTTAGGTGCGCGTATGACCGGCGCAGGATTCGGCGGTTGCGCCATTGCCTTAGTACAAAAAGATGCCGTTACGGAATTTACCGATCGTGTCGGCAAAGCCTATACCGAAAAGACAGGGCTGACGGCATCCTTTTTTGCCTGTGAAGCGGGAGACGGCGCTCATAGGGTGTAACAAATGTACCGTTATTCCTCAGGTTCAAAATCGTCGGGGATATCGAGGTTTGTGTATACGTTCTGAACATCGTCATCTTCTTCGAGACGGTCGACCATTTTTAACACTTTACGGATTGTTTCCGCTTCCAAACTCATATACGTGGCGGGAACCATAGAAACTTCTGCAGAAACGGATTCAAAGCCTTTTTCCTGTAAGGCTTCCAGTACGGAAGCAAAGTCGTTAGGATCAGTCGTTACCGTAATAATACCGCCGTCAGCCTGAATATCTTCCGCACCGGCTTCCAATGCCTCTTCCATCAGTTTTTCTTCGCTGATGACCTCGGCATCATATTCAATAACGCCCTTGCGGTTAAACATATAAGCTACCGAACCCGTCGCACCGAGATTACCGCCGTTTTTGGAAAAGAGGTTTCGTATATTAGCCGCTGCCCGGTTTTTATTGTCGGTAAGCACTTCCACCAATACTGCTACTCCGCCCGGCGCATAGCCTTCGTACAACAGCTCTTCGTAACTTGCACCGCCCAATTCGCCGGTACCTTTCTTAATAGCCCGTTCAATATTATCTTTCGGCATATTGGCCGCGCGCGCTTTTAATATCGCAGTTCTTAACCGAGGATTGCCGTTCGGATCCCCGCCGCCCATACGTGCAGCTATAGAAATTTCTTTAATAAACTTTGTAAACATCTGGCCGCGCTTTGCGTCAGCGGCTCCTTTTGCGTGTTTAATCGTCGCCCATTTACTGTGTCCGGACATTATATACTCCTTCCGTCTTAAAAGGTTCAAAAAACAAAATATGCGCAAAACTTATATCATATATGTGCGAGCCTGTCAATTATACGCCTTTTGAAAAACAGGGTAAACGCATCAGACAGAATAAATACAAATCGCAAAATAATGAGGTTGGGACTCCATTTGAACCGCGCAGCGGTGAAACTCTGGAGGAACAACCTCATTATTTTGCGGGGTATATACCAAACAGCCTGATGCGTTTGCCCTGTATGACGCCGGATATAGTCTTTTTTACGACAAACGTATATAGTAATGACGTTCTCTTATCGTATATTTCACGGATGAACAAAGGCGGTTTTGGTATGGATAATCTGAAGAAAAATTGGGCGGACAAAAAAAAGGAGCGGAAAGATTTACAAACAATGCTCGATTCATTATACAGAGAGTACGGCGAGACGCAGTTCGAATACGTTTCACAGCGAAAAGAAACAACGCCTCATATCCGCGAACAAGATTTTGAAGCATGGAAAACGCTGAGAGAATCCCGCCGAAAGGATTCGGACGCTATTTTGAGCATTAAGACGGCGCACTCCCGGCAAAATGAATTAAAAGCATTTTACGGCGAAATTGATAAAGTATTACATGAACAGCAGCGTGCATATCGGAAAGCGCGGGATACCTTTATTTTGCTTTTCTTCCAAACGTATCAGCATACTTCTCTGCCGCATATTGTACAAATTGAGCAATCGGTTGAACCTCTTAAAGCATCTATTGAAAAAGCACAACAAGAAAAACAGGAACTTGAACGGCAAAAAAGCGATGCTCATTTTTTTAAGAAGCTCACGTTAAGCCCTCAGCTGCTGTCTTTAAAAACTAAATTGAACAGCTTGCAAAAAAAGATGAACGAACAGATCATTGAAGCAGGGGATGAATTATTAACGGATAACATCATAACGGAAGCCCGCGGCGCTGCATTTCCCGAACAGCTTGAAACCGCCTATAGTGAACTGAACGCAATCCTTTCCAAGCAAGATGAAATGAAAGATAGAAAGGGAACGCTGAATGCCGAGCAAAAAAAACTTGAAGAAACATTAACCGGATGCGGCGTTACCGATACTCCTCAGAAGCGGATTAATGCTCTGACGGATATCATAAAGGATACGGATAAAAAAATTGAAGAAGCTGAAACACGTCAAGGCATACGGTATAGCGATGTTTTTTATACTGCCGGCGGGGAAAATACCGGCGAATCTCTTGTCGACGTACCGGAATTGTTTAAACCGTATTTGACCTCTATTGTCGAGTACCGTGTTAAACTTGAAAAGAATGCGGTCGATATCGAATATATCGAAAACGAAATTGCACGCACGGGTGAAATACGTAAAATAGAAGCGTTACAAAAAGCTATTGCCGAATATAAAGACGGCATTGCGCAATACGAAAAACTGATCGAGACAGCTGAACGGGATATTGCGCGGGCAGAAGAAATAAAGTTAGGACTTGAGGAACGAAATAATGAGCTGAAAGCTCAAGATTCCGATTGAATCCTCGTTACCGAATCGACCCACCATCTTTTCGGACGGAAAAAACCTTCTGCATAGACAGCGCTGCGCCCCGGCTCAAACAAATAAAATTTTCGGATATTTTTTACGATATTCCACTTTTTTACTTGCATACCATAAGGTTCTAAAAAATTGAGCGGTTCCAACTTTCCAAAACCGCATCTGGTGTCATACACTGCGGTTGCAACTTTGATAAATACGCTGTAGGGTTCACGAAGCCACATATCCAGCGGTTTTTGTTCTTGCGTGAAGCAGGCGCCCACTTGTATTTTTTCCATCTTTTCTATGGGTAAGAGCGTTTCGATAGGGTCTCCGTAACTGTAAGTAGTTTGCGCATTTCTCAAAACCGTACCGGATATTTCAAACCGTTTGTGATTCGGAGCAAGATAGCGGTATATACAATCAAGGAGTTCAAACAAATTTATATCAAGCTCTACCGATTTATCGAGCATGGCTGCCATGTCTTGATCAGTTACGGTATATACCGTACTTTTCGGTATCTGCATTTCCGAAAACATTTTTTCAAGAACCGGATATGCCGTATCCGCTCCTGCGCCGAATACATACAGTGAACATAAAAGAAAAGAAGAGAGCAATAGCAAAATTCGTTTATACATATACATATCATCCTTTTTTACGGCAAAGTCCATTCTATTTTTTTTGTTTCACGCTGCTCAAAGGCTTCCGTAAGCAGCGGTTCTATGTCTATACGCGCATAGATATCTTCGGCATCCTTCTGCCGTGTATGCAGTACCGGATGTTTGGGCGAAAACAGTACGCAGCAATCTTCATACGGCAGTATGGAAGTTTGATAGGTACCGATATCAACTGCATACCGTATGATTTCTTCCTTGTCCATACCGATAAGCGGACGCAAAACCGGAAGTTTTGCACAACCGTCGGTAATCGTAAGGTTTTCGATTGTTTGGCTTGCTACCTGCGCAAGGCTCTCTCCCGTAACCAAGCACTGCGCATTGACCTTATCAGCCAGCATTTCGGCCGTGTGCATCATACACATACGGAGCAGGAGCGTCAAATAGGGTTCCGGCACCGTCCGCTTGAGGTGCTGCTGCACCTTGGTAAACGGCATGACGGTCATGTATCCGCCGAGTCCGTAACGGGCTAAAATACCGGCTAAGGTTTCTACCTTTTGCTGAGCTTCCGGCGATGTATACGGATGGGAATGAAAATACACATAATCGACTTTCATACCGCGGAAAAGCATTTTGTACCCGGCAACGGGAGAGTCGATTCCGCCCGAGAGCAGCAGCAGCGCCCGTCCCGAACAGCCGCAAGGGAGGCCTCTCCTGCCGATAT
>NZ_CALHGC010000315.1 GCF_938029485.1 uncultured Treponema sp.
GCATTACGTAGCCTTAATTGCGGAACTCGCCGAAATGAATGCGGTCGATGTTGCTGGAATATTGGATAAAGAAAATGCGGCAAATGCAGTATTCCTCTTTAGAATGCTTCCCAAGGATCTTGCTGCCGAAGTATTCGCACTCCTTTCGAGTGAACAGCAAAGCGCATTTATCTCATCGATTACCGATAAAGAGCTCGGTCCTATTTTGGACGAACTTGCGTTTGATGACGTCGTAGACCTTGTAGAGGAGATGCCGGCAAACGCCGTGCGGAAAATATTAGCGAACTCCGGCGAAGAAGAACGCAAGCTCATCAATCAATTCCTCAAATATCCTCCCGATTCCGCAGGAAGCCTGATGACGATTGAATACGTCAGCCTTAAAAAAAACATGACGGTAAAGCAGGCTCTGGACTACATTAGAGAGACGGGGCTTAAAAAAGAAACGATTTATACCTGTTATGTTACCGACGCCAACAGGGTGCTTGAGGGCATCGTTTCATTAAAAGAGCTTGTGTTGGCGCCCGAACAGGAGCTGATCGAAAATATTTTTGAAAGTGAATGCATCTATGTGAATACGCACGATGACCAAGAAAGCGTTATCGCACTGTTTAAAAAGTACGCTTTTCTTGCCTTGCCTGTTGTCGATGCGGAAAAACGGCTGATCGGTATTATCACGGTTGACGATGTGATGGATGTCATGGAGCAGGAAGCTACGGAAGACTTTCAGATCATGGCCGCTATGCAGCCTTCCGAAGATGCGTACCTGAACACCGGCGTTTTTAAACTTGCCAAGCACCGTATCGGCTGGCTGATGCTCCTTATGGTTTCGGAAACATTTACCGGGAGAATTATTGAGCACTATACCGAGCTGTTGGCAACCCTTACCATATTGACCTCATTTATCCCCATGTTGATGGATACCGGCGGAAATTCCGGAAGTCAGTCATCGACGTTGATTATCCGCGGACTGGCAACCGGCGAAATTCAGCTGCGTGACTGGGCAAAAGTTTTGTGGAAGGAACTCCGTATTGCAATTATGGTGGGCGCGTTGCTTGGGCTAACTATCTTTGTAAAGTCTTATTTCTTAGACGGCAAACCGATGCTTATTGCGGCGAGTGTCGGTTTAACGCTCGTTGTAACCGTTACTATTGCAAAACTCACCGGCGGACTTTTACCGATTCTTGCAAAAAAACTCCGGATGGATCCTGCAATTATGGCAGGGCCGCTCATCACGACGATTGTGGATGCAGTCAGTCTTATTGTCTATTTTAAGATTGCAGGACTCCTGCTGTTTTAAGGCTTAATGGTATCGGCATTATATGAAATGGTTTGAACGCTTCCGTTACCGTACTTTTTCTCAGACTGCTTCTGTCCAAGAGTTTGTGGTCGAAGTTTTTAGGAAATCTATCCATCTTTCTTCGGCTTTAACCGTTGTTCTTGCGGAGCATTGGCATACGCTTACCGTTGCAGGTATTGCCGGTATCAGTGTACTTTATTGTGTTTCGGAGTTTCTCCGTATGCGGGGGCATGAGCTGTTCCTCATTGCAGATATTACCCGCTATGCTTCCCGAGCACGTGATAAAGGAAGGTTCGTACTTGGGCCGTTGACACTTGCCGGAGGAGTGCTTGCCGCACTGCTCCTTTTTCCGATGCATACGGCAAAGATTGCGGTATTTGCACTTGCGTTCGGGGACGGTCTTGCAAGCCTTGTCGGGAAGCGTTTCGGTAAAATTCACTTGGCTTTTTTTAAAGATAAGACCGTTGCGGGAAGTTTAACTTGTTTTGCCGCTGTGTTTCTTTCGGCCTTCGCCGTCAGCGGAAGTTTTTGGAAAAGCCTTATACTCGGCATTGCAGGAGCCGGTATCGAAATGCTTCCGCTTAAGGATTACGACAATCTTTTGATACCGATCGCTATCGGCTGTCTTGCCTCACTGCTCCATGCGTAAGCACCGTTGAGTATTACAAAATATATCCGGCTCGCCTTGCTCAAGACTTACCTATTGCCACAGATAGAATTGATGAATTGCCTTTAGGAAAAAGAAGCTGCCTGCCAAAAGTACCGTAATACCAAGCAGGGTAAAAAACCATGATCCGGAATACAGCAATACAGTATATGCAATTAACATTACCAGTAGTCGGATTGCAGCCTTCCGGTACCCGACAATACTGCGGTATATGCCGACCGACAAAAACGACAGTACGGCCAACACGCATAAAATTCCATTGAACGAATACAGAAGATAGCGATAAGACCGGGAAAACGAAAAGAAGGACAGTGTGTGGACGGTGTCGATCGGAATGGTATGGGATAATGCGAAAGCGACGAAGCTCAGCAAGAAAATAATGGAACCGGTTTCCCTTGTGAACGTCTTATGGGCAAAAAGGCTTGACGTTAAAAGAGCTAAGCAAGCGCCGAACCGAAAAAAGAAAATAGTCCGCGCAATGGGCGCCATAAAAACAGTTAATAAGGGGTAGCGAACTTGCAGCGGAAAAAGCAGCTGAAGCGACTCAACCGATAGGGCAAAAATAAAGAGACTAAAGAATGAAATCTCCAACGCATGAGTCTTTTCAAAGAGGAAAAAGATAAAAACAAGCAGCAGCAGCGATGTCAGCGGAAGAGAGACGATACCAACCATGACTGCATAATTATTATATGCAAAAAACGGCAGCCTCAGTAACCGAAAAGCACTTTCAGGCGCTGCCGGCATCTCTGCAAGCAAGTTGTGTGCAACAATGGTAATACAGCAACTTATATTACCTGCCGTCATGAGCGCCGCGATACCAATACCGAAAATTAAAATTCTATTACGACCGGCTATTGTCATGTGTGTCAGTATAGTTTGAAATACGCTTTTCTGTCAAATATACGAATTAAATCAACAACCCCGACGCAGGGCATCGGGGCACAGTGTTCAACGTTCCGCACTGTATGTTCTATAAGGCGGTTGCAGTCGGCTTTAATACCCTAGCGCTTCGTGCTGTAGTAAGGGTACTAAGGCCGGCTGCACTTTTTTTATAAGCCCCAGAATGTTTTCAGCATCGGTGCGATAACCAAGGATACCATCGACATCAGCTTGATAAGAATGTTGATCGAGGGGCCGGCGGTATCTTTAAAGGGATCGCCGACCGTATCGCCGACAACGGCGGCTTTGTGCGCTTCGGAACCCTTGCCTGCGCCGCTGCCCGATTCAATCATTTTCTTTGCGTTATCCCATGCGCCGCCGGAGTTTGCCATAAAGATGGCGAGTACAACGCCGGATCCGGTAACGCCGGTTAGTAAGCCGATAAGCATCGCCGGGCCGCCGAGGAAGCCGACTAAAATCGGGGTGATAATGGCGACAAGGCCGGGGATGACCATTTCGCGGATAGCCGCCTGCGTGCTGATGTCAACGCAGCGTTTGTAGTCGGGCTTTTCGGTATTGTTCAAAATGCCGGGCTTGTTTTTAAACTGACTGCGCACTTCTTCTATCATCTTGTACGCGGCTTTACCGACTGCGGACATCGCCATAGCGGAGAAGAGAAATGGTACCGCAACGCCCAGTAGAATACCGGTAAGAACGGGAATATTCGTAATATCGACGATATTGACGCCGGTGTGTTCTTTAAACGATGTGAAAAGAATAATGGCAGTTAACGCTGCAGAACCGATAGCAAAGCCCTTTCCGATAGCAGCGGTAGTGTTACCAACGGCGTCGAGGCTGTCGGTAATTTCCCGTACTTCGCCCGGGAATTCCGCCATTTGAGCAAGGCCGCCTGCGTTATCGGCGATGGGGCCGTAAGCGTCGACTGCCAACTGAATGCCGAGCGTAACCAGCATACCGACCGCCGCGATACCGACTCCGTAGAGACCCGCCAAGCTGAAGCTGCCCCAGATTGCTGCGCCGATCAGTATGATTGTCGGGAATGCACTCCTCATACCGACGCCGAGACCGGTGATAATCGTTGTTGCGGCGCCCGTCTCACACGAGTTCATAATCGAAACAACCGGTTTTTTACCCGTACCGGTGTAGTATTCGGTTAAAAGGCCGATAAGAACACCCGATGCAAGACCGGTAATTGTTGCGCCGAAGATATGGTACATACCGGCGTTTCCGTTAAACGTTTCTTCGCCGATAAAGAACTTCAATACGATAAACAGGAACACAGTCGCTAGAATTGCCGCGCCGAATGTTCCCGCGTTCAACGCTTTTTGAGGATCGCTTCCCGGTTTTGCACGTACAAATATCGTTCCGACTAAGGACGCGGCAATACCCAAAACCGCAATCAAAAGCGGCAATACCATGAGCTTTAATTTAAGGACATCGGAGGCGGCGACGGTTAAACCGAGGATCATAGATCCAATCAACGAGCCGACAAAGGATTCAAAGAGGTCGGCGCCCATACCTGCAACATCACCGACGTTATCGCCGACGTTATCCGCAATGGTAGCGGGGTTACGGGGGTCGTCTTCCGGAATGTTTTTTTCTACCTTACCGACCAAGTCTGCGCCGACGTCCGCCGCTTTGGTAAAAATACCGCCGCCTACACGGGAGAAAAGCGCGACTGAGGATGCCCCAAGCGAAAAGGCGGTGCCGAGCGGTAGGGTGATGTTATAAAAGACCTCGATTGACGTTCCATACGTCAGGGTTCCTATAAGCATTACAATAAAAAATCCGAATAGTGCAAGACCGACGACGCTCATACCCATGACGCTGCCGCCGGAGAATGCAACCTTTAACGCCGGGGTGAGGCCGCCGTTTTTTGCTGCCTGCGCTGTGCGCGCATTTGCCGCGGTTGCAACCTTCATGCCGATAAATCCTGCTAACAGGGATACCGCTGCGCCCAATACAAAAGTGAGCGCTTCCATTTTAAGCTCGCCTTTATTTCCGGCAGCCAAAAACAAAGCAACCGCTGCAATAAAAGGCACCAACGCCTTGTATTCGCGGTTCAAAAAAGCCATTGCTCCTTCCGAGATATAACCGCTGATGCGCCGTAAGTCATCGTTCTCTACCGGCTGCCGGTTAATCCAGCGCGTTTTTGCAAAGGCATACAGCAATGCTGCAATGCTTCCCGCAAGAACAAGCGCCAATACGGCATACACAAAATCAACCATCATACTATTACTCCTCTTAATACTCTTTTTTCTCTTTTATAAAGTTTTTATAGAAGATTTTCTTGCAATTTATAACCACTGCTTCTGTGGTACGTCCAAAGTGCTTTTTATTGGAACTAATTTTCGTATTTTAATACATGAAATATGTTTTTTCAAGGTCTAATTTTATAGCCGTTGCCCAAAAATCAACAACCTCGACACTTGCATCGGTGTATGGTGATTTTAGGTATGACAGAGAAAACGATATATGCGTTTCTTTTAAGAATTATGAATTTTTCAACGTTGGTACTGAATATATTATTTTGTAACTATCTGTGCTATACTGCCGTTCGGAGGCGGTATGCGCGGAATATACGATGTGAAAATCAAGTACGTAACGCTTGTTTCGGCGGCGTTTATCTCTTTTTTGGTGTTTTTTGCCGAAGTGCTGTGGCGCGGGTGGGACGGCTTGGATTGGCTCGAGTATCCGCACTATGCGCTGGTGCTCCCGCCGCTTTTGTTCATCCTTTGGCTGAATTACAGCTACGAGTTCCGCCTATCCGCCGTAAAAAATCTTGCGTTTGTCGCAGTGTACGGCACGTTCTTTTTCGCCGCGTATAACAGCTATCCCGTCGCGTACAATTTTTTGGGTTATTACGGCTGGGTAATGCTTGCAGGGTATATGAAGTATCCGTGGCTGCAGTATCTTGCTTGGCAGCTTGCCGTGCCGTTTTCGCTTTTTTGCGCCAACAGTATCATAGCGTTTGTGTTCAAGCTGCGCTTGCGCAGATGGGAATACCTTGTGCTCCCGTTTTTCCCCGTCCCGATATATGCGCTGTCGTATGTTCTGTTGATGCTGCTTGCGAAGACGGATATTGTTCCTCATTCGGATTGGGAGAGCGATTCGATTTATCAGTTTAAGACCGGCACGATTATCTTCGGCTATATGGTTGTCGAAGGCGTTTTTGTTCTGCTGCATCAAAGACGGGCTGCGTACAATGAGGATTTTAAAATAAAGAGGTTTATATGTATACAGAATTAGATGATTTGTTAGAACAAAATACAACAATCGATGCATGGTATGATGATGGTTTTTTAATCGCCTGTTCCATTCTTAATGATTTTTCACAAAATGATTGGAATATACTGAAAAACAATATATTAAATAAGGATTTGGAATGGCAAAAAAAATTGGCATATTCAATTAGTAATAAAATAATCATCGATGAATTAGATATCCTATTGGAATTATTAAAAATTAATAATGATGAATTAACTGAAATATGTATTGATTCCCTAAAATTATATTGCATCCCTAAGTTTGAAAATATAATTAAAAATAATCCGAATGTTTTGAAAATAATACATGACAAAAATAATTTCCAAAGCAATTTTACTAGGACTGTTATTGAACAAGTTATGCAAATCCTTAATTTTCGTTCGTAATTAAAATTAGGAGACATTCCTGCATTGTAATTAATGTACTATGCACTGTGGCAGGATATTTGAATGGGAAGAAAAAAATACAGCGTAGGAAAGACATAGATAATTTTCATTTGCTTACTAATGAAAATAAAGAAATATAAATATGGAAGGTGGAGCAGGACAATTAAATACTGCATTTTCTTGGCAATTAATGCTTGATAGTGGTATAGTTACCAATAACCATACAATAACAATAAAATAAAGGTGATATTTATGACTACAGAAAAGCTAAAGGAAGTTTTAGAAAGTAAAATTGCATCAGATGAAATGAATGATTTTTATGTTGGTAAAATAATTTATAAACCAAATGCATGCGGTTGTATAAATATAAATGATAGCTGGTTTATTTATAAAAAGATGGATGAAAATTGTTATTTATCTCTTACTGGACCTTTTTTTGAAAATGAAATTATTTATGCTTGTAGTTGGCTCCTTAAAAAAGAGGATTTATTTGACGAATATAAAACAGATGACTTCTTTCAAAAATACATGCATAATCATTTTTCATCAATCGAAGAAATAAAAGAAAAATATCCTGAATTGGAATAATATTTTTCCATAAGATAGAATCCACCGTTCTCTGACATAAACTCAAGGGAAGTATGGAGACCTTGAGTGTCTATTAGAAAGTATTTAGGTTAAGTATTTTCTGACGGACATTATATAAACACAACCCGCGCAAAGGATTGTAGCCGCGCCGAAAGGCGTTCCGAAGCGAAGCGTAGGAATGAAGCGAAAGCGGAACGGCGGAAAGCCTGTTTTTTGCTTTAGCAAAAATGCGCCCATAAAATATAAGACAACCGAGCTTGGGAGGATGAACTACGTTATCCTAGCGGTTCAGAGAGTAAAAGGTCAGATAAATTTATTATTAATAGCATAACTACTGATGAATTTGGAAATAGAAAATTATCAAAATATGAGTTTTATAATTAGGAGATATCAGAATGACGGATGTGTATAAATTACTTGCAGACATTGCTTGCAGCTCAATAAAAGAAGATTGGAAATATATCACAATTGAAATCAAATCAAGCATGTGGGAAATGTTTAACACAACACCATTTTATTATCTAGAAAGCGGAGAAAAAAAATCATTTAAACTTTTAGATGATGATTTGGATATAGATTTAGGTGTGTGTGTTTTTGAGCTTCAAGAATCCATGTTTCCGGAACACAAATGGAACAGAGCCGT
>NZ_CALHGC010000316.1 GCF_938029485.1 uncultured Treponema sp.
TCGACGGCACCGACCCGCGCGGGCAGCAGATGTCGCAGCTGTTGGCTTTGTTACGAAGCATCCGCTAACCTTTTGAAATATACGGTGCATCTGCGTTGTCGCTTAACAAAAAACAGTCCTCGACGTACAAAAAGTACGCCTGCGGGTGTTTTTTGTACGCTCCTAGCATCTGCAGAACGGACAGGGATGTCCGTGAAATTAAGCAGAAGCGAGATTTGTGTGTTATACACAAATCTCGTCGTTGAGCAGTTGTACAAGGATGTACAACTGCTCAACAAGGCTAATCGATTAGGCTGAAACGGTCGGCGATTTTACCTCGCCATTCCGCGCGTTGATTTTTATCTTCCCACTCGATAATTCTTACGATGGTAAACTCTTTCATCGTTACCATTGAAGCGTATTTGATAACGGCAAATCTACCTTGTCCGATGTAGGTGACTGCCTCATTTTCGTGTAAAGTTTCATTTTGTTTTAAAAAATTCAATACGCAATCGAAATGCACAGGCTTGCCGTCCGTTTTATCCGCTAATGCAGCGCTTAAATCTTTAATGGTTTTTCCACACCGTGCACAGGTAAAAAGTTCTGTAGGTTCATTATGATTTGAGCCGGTATATGGTCTGTTGTCTGCTGTAGTCGTTTCGGTGTAACGGTTATCTCTTCTATGTCCCCGCCTATTACTCATGTTATTCATCATCCTTCATGTACATCATCTGTTCGGTCAATATCGATGCCAATCGATATATAGCAGCTTGAATATACGCCTCATCCTTGAGTTTTGTTTCCATTTCGCGAAAATCGGATTCGGTAAGGTATTTGCGGGGGGTATACCGCTCTTTTTTTGGAAACACGCCAACATTCATACATAATCCTCAAAAGCATTCTCTAAATGCAAAGGTTCAGCTGCTTCCGTTGTTGTTCGCGGATCAAACGGCAACACAAGAACATCAAACCGTATATGCATCTTGTTATATTTTCGATGAGTTAAGAGAAAATATTTAGCGGTTTTACAAATCCTTTCCTGTTTTTTATTTCCGACAATAATATCCAAATCCGAAAGCGGTGTATGCGGTAATGTTTTCACTTCAAAGAAGACCAATATCCCGCATTTTTCCGCTATAATATCAATTTCACCGGTTTTGGTACGCCAGTTTCTGGTTATAATAGAATATCCCTGCTGTTCCAGCCATTTTACTGCAAACGTTTCTCCTGCCGGTCCAAGCCGTTCTTCCGTCATTTTTTCGAGTATATGAGCGGATCAACGGCTTTAATAATAAAGGTATTTTTATATTCACGGAGATCGATCGATTTCCCTTTATTGTTGGGATACTGATGCCCTGTTTCATCAATAAGAACCCTAATTAACGGGCGTAGGGGTGCGTCAGGTATTATTCCGATAACACGGGCTATCGAAGTATCGTTCATCAAGACTATGGAACCGATAGGATAAACACCGATACTCTGAATCATCGCCTTAATAACTTCATAATCAAAGCGGCGTCCCTTATCAGCAAGCAGGGTTTTCATTGCATCATAACCGAGCAATGCGCTGCGATAAGCTTTTTGTGAAGTCATGGCCACAAAGGCATCGACAACAGCGATAATACGGGCGCCTATTTCGATGGAATCTTTATCAAGTCCATTGGGATACCCTTTACCGTCCCAGCGTTCGTGGTGCTGTAAAACAAGCATCGCTATCCGTTCGGTATACATAAATTCCGATAATACGGCTTTGTACCCGTAAACGGTATGAGCCGCAACGGTTTGCATTTCGGTATCTGAAAGCTGCCCTTTCTTTTTTAAAATAGTATCGGAAACTCTCAGCATACCGCAATCGTGCAGTAGGGAAGCGAGTACGAGATCATCAATATAATCCTCAGGTAACTTCATGAAATTTGCAATAGTTTCGGCTAAAATAGCAGTATCTATAAGGGCTTTTGCCATTTCGCGATCAGGAATTTGAGCCGATAGAATAAACGAAATAACCGATGCTCTATCGGCTGCGAGCAAATTACGCAGCCGTAGGGCTATTCCATCGATAGGCCGGGGTGTTACGGGTTTCCGTTTTTTTACCTCGGTTAAAAAAATATCCATTTTCAGTATAATTGCCAAATATTCCGTATATAGCTCACTGTGATTCAAAATATCAGGCAGCTGCAAGATAGCATTTTCCGCGGTTTCCTTTTGATCTTTTTTTGCCGCTTTTCCGGTAGAAACTTCGCCTTTGTCGGGAAGTGCCTCAGTTTCTTCGACCGGTTCGGCTGCGTCTTCGTTCTTTTTCACGCTTTTGCCGGCCGTCATGACGAACGGGACTTTCCATTGCTTTAATACCGACAGTTCACGTTGAGAGACCGGATGCATTTTGCCGAGGACTCTGTTCTTACCGTCATCAAAGAATAGAGGTTCCGAAAACAACATACCTTCTTTTAAATCTTCTACCTTAATTCGTCTAAGCACCGATTATTCCATCCTTTTTTTCAAGAAACGCAAAAATAGCGGCAACCGCCTGATATGTCTCTTCAGGAATACAAGAGCCTATTTCAGCTCCAACCAACACTTCCGCCAACAGAGGATTTTTGATAAGGGGAATATGGCACCTATCGGCAATTTCCCGTATCTTCTGCGCAACCGCGCCGTGTCCCGTGGCGGTAATCAGCGGAACACTTTCTCCGAATGTATATGACAATGCAACCGAGCAATCTCGCCCCTTGTCCATACTATTGCTTTTTATCTCCATGGTAATAAAAAGTCACATCTACTCCTAGATTATTCTACACTGATATATCGATTGATGCAAGGGCATGATTCTCTTCCATATTATTATCGGCATAATGTACGGTATAGGAAGTAACTCCTGCAGATTCCAGACAGTCGTGCAGCAAAGTTGCGAGATTTTTCTGCTTCTGTGTTGAAAGTTCTTCTTGTCCTCGATAGGAAAAAAAGCATTGGTTATTCTTGAGCACAAATGTCCATGCTTCTTGTTGTTCTTCACTTCGTACCCGTAGGCAGCATTCAAGACATATGGCGTCTTGC
>NZ_CALHGC010000317.1 GCF_938029485.1 uncultured Treponema sp.
CACGGCGGCTCCATTCCCTTTGTGCTGTGGGGGCTGCTGCAGGGTATCGCCTGCGCCGCCGAGCGGGTTGCCGCCGTGTTCGGCAAAGAACGCCGTGCCGCTTCAAGTGGTGTGTCCGATACAAGATATGATACCGCCGTGTGCACCCAAGAATCTCTCAGCGCGGCAATGTCCGTATCCGGTAAGGCGCGCCGCGGTATAGTGCAGTTCGCAGGGCGGGACATCGACCTAAAGCGGCTGCTTCGGCTCAGCGGTATGTTTGCGTTTATCAATATCAGCTGGCTGATTTTCAGGTCGAATACCGTGCGGGAAATTACGCTGTATCTTTCTTCGCTCAAGAATATTACACAGCCGCTCCGTACGGTGCATTGGTTTGTGCTGGTACCGCTTGCTGCCGCCTTTCTGCTGCAAATCCCGAAAGAAGAGACGCGCCGCGCGTATTTTTCACGGTATGTACGGCTGCCGCTTGCGGTAAAGGCCGCTGCCGTTGTGTTGTTTTTTATCGGGATCAACATTGTGTCAACCTCCGGTGTTGCGCCGTTTATCTACTTCGGATTTTAGGGGAGTATGCAGAATATGATGACTGAAAGCAAGCGATACAGTGCATCGGCTGAACAAGCGCAAAACAGTCAACGCGGCGCACCTGTTCAGCAAGGGCGGAACGGCCGGTACTCTCCCAATCAGTGTTTTTTCTTTGCCGTGCTAACGCTGGTTATTCTTATTCCGTTTTTAGGGCAGCGGCTGGCACATCCTGTGCAAAACATCAAAAGATCCTCTTTAAAAAATATTTATAGCGCACTTACCGCGCCGATTGTTTCCGTTACCGAATCCTCTCCTGCGGCAGCCGTTATCCCCGTACTTAGGAATGCGTTTATACGGACGGCAGGGTTAACGGAGCGCGGCGAATGGGATACGTTTTTTTACCGTCAAGGGGTGTACGACAGCGAGGTCGCCGCTTTTTATGCGGTAACCGGTGAGCAAGGTTATATCGAAACAATACCCGGTTTTTCGGATAATTTAGGCGGCAGCGGTCTGCCTGCGGAATTGTTGGGGCAAGTTTCTAAAGAAACGCTCCGCAATGTTGCGTTAACGGTTATGTATTCCGCACGGATGCCGTTGCGGATGTTTTTTTTCGGAGATTCTCAAATGCGCAGTATCGCTGCCGGCATGACCCGCGCGCTCGGATTCGACACCTCTATTGCAATACAGGATTTAAGCGTTCCTTCTTCCGGCTTTCTCCGATCCGATTATTATAACTGGCCGCAAAAACTTGAAGCCGTTTTTGCCGGTCAAAAAGACGGGGAACGCTTTGATGCCGTGGTTGCCTTTTTAGGCATGAACGACTATCAAGATATGTGGACGACCGGCGGCATTATCCTTACGGCGGGGACGCCCGAATGGGAAGAGGTGTACCGTAAAATGGTAAAAGCGCATCTCGACATTGTTCTTGCTTCCGTTCCGCGGCTGTACTGGCTCGGTTTGCCGGTAGTGCGGAGCGCTGCATATAACGAAAAGATGCAATACCTCAATGCAGTGCACGATTCCGTTGCGGAAGAATACGATCCCAAAAAGCTGGTAAGGGTCTCGCTCAAAAGCCTTGTCGAGCAATATGGAACGGGATACATCGGCGCGATTAAGCCCGAAGGCAGCGCATGGATACCACTTATACAGGGCGACGGTATCCACTACACAATCGAGGGCGGCGAGTATTTAATGAAGCAATTCATTGAACGGCTGCACCGCGACTATGCATTCAGGTAAACGCATCAGACCGTTTTTTTAATATTCCCGCGGAAAAAT
>NZ_CALHGC010000318.1 GCF_938029485.1 uncultured Treponema sp.
AAAAATTTACTGCAACCAACAACACATTTTGCCTGTTCGGTTTCACCGCTTTACCGCCATGGACGGCGGTGGTTCCATTCTTGCGATGTTTTGCCGTTAGGCAAAACTCGAAACTCAAAATCGGACACGGATGTCCGATTTTGAGTACCTCTCCGCCAAAATGTGTGAACTTAAGGCAGACAAGCCACACGAAAGCCAAGAAAGACGAAGCTGTAGTCGGGGTAGCAGCCGTCGTTCCGATTACCGACGACGCAGCACCCCGCGTAATCGCCCCAACAGCCGCCACGTAAGACGCGGCTATCACCGGATGCAGCACCCTGCGGGTCAACTACAAATCCGCCGGATGTATAAGCAGCATCATTTGCTCTAGGATCATTATCATACCCATCAAAACACCATTCCCATACATTCCCGCTCATATCGTGTAAGCCTAGTGCATTCTTCCGTTTTTCCCCTGCAGGATGGGTCTTACTGTCTGAATTATCACCATACCACGCAACCGTTTTTGTCTCATCCGCATTATTCCAGTCAGCTTTCGCTCCGCTCGCGCTGTTCAGTTTGGTAAGCCATACTTCTCCGTATTTGTCAGCATTGGTGTTGTCGCTTCCCTGCCACCGAGCTGCATACTCCCATTCCGCTTCCGTCGGAAGGCGATACCCTTTCTTCCTCATATCGGCAGATGCATTATCGCAGGCATCTCCGTCCGTTGCGTCTTTTAATACGACGGTATGATCGTCCTTTTTGCGGTAGACGCATTCCCCCTCCCCTTTGATTTTCTGGGTATACGCATTGCACCATACAATACAGTCTCGCCAGCTTACACTCGTTACCGGCTCTTCTTCAGTCCCGCTTCCATCTTTACCTTTTACTCCTGCATTGGCAAACTTGTATCCATTCGCAGGCTGTGTCGCCCAATCGTATACCTCTTTCCACAGTTTATACGGCACTTCCGTTTTGCCAAGCTTATAAGGGCTCAATTTTACCTTCCGCCCTGCGCGGAATACCCCTTTCCAATACTCCTCTCCCGTTCCCGGCAATGTATATGTCGGATCTTTACCGGTAATCCCCGCTGCAGGCGGACTTATTTTTATAAAGCCGTCGCCTGTATCTTCAAAACTACCGACATCGCCGGAAGGTGGTGTAGATGGTGTTCCGCCCACCGGCTTAAACGTTACATTCACCGTTGTATCTGCGCTTATCTTTACCACTGCGACGTTGCTACCAGCCTTGCTGCCGGACTGTAGTGCACTATGCGGCGTTACCGTCCACGTGTCTACCTTATAACCTGTATTTGCCGTTGCTGTAATCGTCAATTCCTGACCCTTTGCCACCTTCTTATCCGTCGGAACTTCAGGCGCTACCGTTACCTTCCCGTTACTGCCTGCACTAACCGTTACCTCATACTTTTCCTCCCTGCTGCTATTCCCCTGCACCTATTTACAGCCTCCTATCATCATCGCAGCAAGCAGCAGCACTGCTACCCATTTAAAGACTTTTGTCTTTTTGTTCTTTCCTTCCATAAAATTTCTCCTCTCTATATCATTTTTTGCCTCAAAGCGCCAAAGGCTTCGCTTATGGCTTGCATCCATTACCTATTACCAATTACAGCTACGTTTACCCTGAATCAAACCATACTGCCGGACAACTCCTACGATAAAAAGCTGAAAATAATGGATAATTTATAATGCATAATGTGTAATTATGTGGTACGAAATTTATACTTGAATCTTGGGAATAGGGAATGTGCTTTGCAGTTCTTTTTCTTAATGCACCCGCGAAGCTCGCAGAAAATGCTAAGGTTTTAGAAGGAATATCCTTATCAACTCTCCTCTCTATCTTTCTCCGCATACTTAGCGCCCTTTGCGGTTTAAAATAAAAAAGCCTAACAGTACGCTTGCCGTCTGCAAAAGTTGATGAGAAAATATAATGATGTTGTTGTCTGAATGTAAAAGCTGCCCGTTTATCAGGGCACAGTCTACTTGCTGAGTAAGTGTAGTGCCCATTACATGCGTGTCAAGTGCCTTTGCAAAACTTTTTGTAGTTTTTTGGGGAGAATGCTTGTAACTGCTGTCGGGGCGTTCGGCTATCATTGTTATATGACATAACACATTTATTCGAAGATTTCAACAACCGTATTATAATCGAAAAATACTATAAAAGGTACTTAAAGAATTTTCTTGAAAAGTTCAATGATATTTCCCTGCTTGCCGATTTGATGGGGCATGAAAGTATCGAAACAACACGCATTTATTTACGCCGCACCGCAAGCGAACAGCGGGAACTGGTTGACAGCATTGTAACGTGGTAAAAATTAGAACTGTCCAAAAATTTCAGTTTTTGGGCGGTTCTGATATTACGTCCAATACAAAAATTGAACTATAGTTATCTTAACCTGATCACAATCACACTAATCTGCCAGCGCGGCTATAATAGAATCAAACTGAGCAAATAGTTCTTCAATTTTAGTCACAATTCTTTGTTGTTCAGCAAGCGGGGGGAGAGGGATGAGAAAATCATTTATTTGAGCAAGAATAATACGTTTTAATGCAGAACCTTTTGCCTCTTTTTTCATTTTATTCTGTAATAAATCAGATATTAAAATATATGCTAGAAACCAAGATAAAATTTCATTTGAAGGTTTGATAAGAGCAATACTTGATAACATACTAAAAGGATAATTTAAATTATTAACAGCAACTTCTCCAATAGTTCCGTCTTTAGTTAATAAGATATCATTCAACTCAGGTGAACATCTACTATAAATAGACTCATGTATTTCTTTAGAAATATATGTTGCATCATCTAAGCAAATGGCTAGATTTTTTATATTCTTTGCTGTGATATAAAGAAAGTCTCCTGAAGCGCTATTCGATGGTGAATTATGCGTACCATCAGTAATTGGCTTTCTGCATACTTCGGGCAGTCTACACCACGTCCACCCCTCCGGTACATCAAACGGGATTTCGTCAGAAATATTTTCCTCGCAGCCATCGGCATATTTTTGATAATAACAATTATCAGTAGAATTTTTATAAATATACGAATCATGCTTACCACGTTTTATCTCTCCGGCTGCGATTTTAGCCTCTTTTTCCGCACGCAGTCTTTCCAGCATTACGGACGCAGGTTCGTCGGCGGGGTCTTGTTGAACAAGCTTTCC
>NZ_CALHGC010000319.1 GCF_938029485.1 uncultured Treponema sp.
GTTTTATGAGCATCAAGGAAAATAATACATCGATATGGGTTGTAAGCCGTGAATATGCCGGTTTTGCAGAAGCCGGAGGCGTAAAAAACGTTGTAAAATCGTTGGCAGAAGCAGCTGCCGATTCCGGTTTTGCGGTTACGGTATTTTTGCCCCATTACGGTAACAATAGCGAGGTTCTGGATAACTGTACAGGAGAAGTGAACATCCGTGTCGGCGACACATCGCATTTAGTGAGATATTTTGAACTTTTCAGGAAAAACATCCGTTTCATCTTTATCGACTCCGGCATTTTCACGGAAAAAAAAGATATTTATACCTACTGCACCGAAGAACTCGATTATTTTAGGGAAAAGCTGCACCGGCCCGATCTTAAAAAAGGAGACGGTTACGTAGACAGCCATGAAATGAATGTATTATTCCAAAAAGCAATCTATTGCTATGGGTTACGGCATCATATCGCTCCGCAGGTATTGCACTGCCATGATGCCCACACCGCTTTGCTGCCTGCGTTTATCTTCGCCCGCTGTACGGGTAGGCGGCTATTTAGGCATACACGCGCACTTATCACTATTCATAACGCAGGGGACGGCTACCGTCAAACCTTTTATTCATTTGAATATGCGGCACATTTAACCGATCTCCCCCGCAGGGTATTGGAATACGGCAAAGTCGATTATACCGTCGAACCCTTTCTTGTCGGTTCCGCCTTTGCCGATTTAACGACGGTTTCTCCGTGGTATGCAAAACAACTGATTTCGCCGGAACATTCGCCGTATTCCTATCTTTTTTCAAAAAGCCTTGCCGAAAGGCATATTCACATTACCGGTATCACCAACGGAATTGACTTTACAGCCTATAATCCTTGCAATACGGAATGTTCAGGGCTTCCCTTTGCATTCGACGTGCAAAAAGAACAATTTGAAGGAAAATATGCCTGCCGTTCATTTTTATTGGATAAATTGCAGACGCAGACCTGTACAGCGCCACTGTATGATGGCATACAGCAATACGGCAGCATAGACCGACAGGAGAAAAATAAAACACTCTACCTGATGTATCACGGCCGGTTGGTTCGGCAAAAAGGCGTAGACGTATTACTCAAAGCAATTCCCCTTATACTGGAACACTCCCCTAGCCTGCGATTCATCGTAATGGGACAGGGAGACCCAGAGCTTGAAGCCGAAGCAATCGCTCTCGCTGCCGCGCTGCCCGGGAAATTCGTCTATTGCAAGGGATATAACCGAAAGGCAGCCAGACTCATCACGGCAGCAGCGGACTTTATCGTTTTACCAAGCTTATTTGAACCATGCGGCTTGGAGGATCTTATCGCGCAAGTTTACGGCACTATCCCGATTGCAAACGCACAAGGGGGCTTACAGAAAATCATAGACGGAAAAACAGGCTTCTTATACAAGCTCCCGAACGGCGAAGAACAAAATACCGACATACATATTAAAATATTAACGGAGGCCATACTGAAACAAGCGGAACATTTTTTTACAAGCGATAAAACAAAACTCATCGATATTCCATACTTTAAAAATATTATTTTACAGGCATACACAGCACTCCATACGAAATTTTCTTGGAAGCATATTTTTGTCGAACAGTACCTAAAACTCTATTTCCCTAATAGGTAGGCGCCTCTAAAAACTCGGTTAGATTT
>NZ_CALHGC010000320.1 GCF_938029485.1 uncultured Treponema sp.
GCACCTACGAGGTGCGGCCGCACTTTGATTTACGGCAGCAGGTTTAGGTTAATCTCGTTTACGAGGTTCTTCTTTATTCAAGATTTCCTCGCGTTTTGGCACAACCTGCTGCCTGCCCCCTTATCCCGTCGGATAAGAGTACCACATCTACCGGCAATTAAAAACATATCATCTCGTTTTCACCTGATGTACACGGATGTATATCAGGTGAAAATGGATAGTGTTGCGAGAATACGGGACGACAGTTCAGCATGATATTATTATATTATTGTACAATCAAAGAGAAGAGAATGCAATGTATGTGTTATAATTTAATACTGCAATGGCATAAAATACTAAAGACGAACAATGTCCGTTTCGGTATAATACCCGCTATGAATTTTCGTTATTCGGATTATGACGTGATTGTTGTCGGCGGGGGGCACGCGGGCATCGAAGCCTCACTCGCCGCTGCACGGATGGGCGCACAAACTCTCCTTATTACACAAACAATTGATACTATCGGCAGGATGTCCTGCAACCCCTCGATCGGGGGCGTTTCTAAGGGCAATATCGTACGGGAAATAGACGCCCTCGGCGGCGAGATGGGAAAACTCGCCGATGCGTGTATGATTCAGTACCGCCTACTCAACAAAAGCCGCGGGCCGGCAGTGCAATCCCCCCGCATTCAGGCGGATAAATTCTTATATGCGCAGACTGCGCAATACACCCTCGAAAAAGAAAAAAATCTCCATATTTATCAAGATACGGTTGTTGATGTTATCTCCTCGCAGACTGCGGAAAGCGGACTTGTGGAAGGTGGCAGCGTACAGGCAGTACTGACGGCGCGCGGCAGGACAATTTCCGCACGGGCGGTGGTGCTCACAACTGGAACCTTTATGGAAGGGAAAATCTACATCGGCGAGTTCGAGGCTGAAGAAGGCCGCCTCGGCGAAAAAGCGGCAATCGGACTCGGCACAGCCCTTGCGCGCAAGGGCTTTACGATGAGTAGGCTCAAAACCGGCACCCCCTGCCGCGTACTGAGGAAATCCGTCGATCTTTCAGGACTGGAAATACAGGAGGCTGACGCGGTAATGCGCCCGTTCTCCTTCGACACGGCGGAAATATTCCGCCCTTCGGCAGTGTGCTATGTCTGCTACACCAACGAGCATACCCACGAGGTTATCCGGCAAAACTTTCACCGCTCGCCGCTTTTTTCGGGGAAAATTCATGCAACGGGCGCCCGCTACTGCCCTTCCATCGAAGACAAGGTACGGAAGTTCCCCGAACGCACGCGGCACCAACTGTATATCGAACCGGAAGGGCTGATGAGCGATGAGCTGTACATCAACGGATTTTCATCTTCGCTGCCGGAGGATGTGCAGGATCAAATGCTCCGCACCCTCACCGGTTTTGCCGACGCCGTAATTACGCGCCCCGCGTATGCGGTCGACTATGCGGTAATCTCTCCCCTCCAGCTGGGACCGGACTTACAAACCCGCCGGATCGCGGGGCTTTTTACCGCAGGGCAAATCAACGGAACCTCCGGCTACGAAGAAGCGGGCGGTCAAGGCCTCATCGCCGGCATCAACGCGGCGCTGTACGCCCGTGCATGCAGCACGATGTTGCAATCCGGCATACGGCCGGCAGCCTACGAACCGTTTACGCTCCGCCGCGACGAAGCCTACATCGGCGTTATGATAGACGACCTTATCACGCAGGGGGTTGACGAACCGTACCGGATGTTCACCGCCCGCGCCGAATACCGGCTCAAGCTTCGGCACGATACCGCCGACGAGCGGCTCACCGAGCGGGCATATCGCATCGGCTTGCAAAAGCAAAGTTCCTTTACCCGCCTACAGGAAAAACTGACGCAGCGCGGTGAGCTTACCAAGCACTGGAGGGAGCAGAAAATCACCGGCAGCCTCGCGGAGGCGGAACCGGCATTGCAGTGCCATCTCGGTAAGTCTTTCGCCGATGCGCTGCACGACCCGCTCATCCCGCTTGAGCTGATATGCCGCTGCGATCCTGCTAGTACGCAGTATTCCGATGCCATTAAGACCGCGGCGGAACTCGAAATCCGCTATGAGCATTACATTATTGCGCAGGATAAACGAATTGATAAAATGAAGAAGATGGAAACGAGCCGCATCCCGCCGAATTTTAACTACGATGCGGTTTCGGGGCTTTCGACGGAATCGCTTGCACGACTAAAGAAGGTAATGCCCGCAACAATCGGACAAGCAAGCAGAATTCCCGGTATCCGGCCGTCTGATATAATGGTGTTGATGGTCGCGATAAAATAAGAGAAGATTAGTTTCTTTGTTTCTGAAAAATTGCAAAAGAAGCTGCGATATACTGATTTAGCCCCGTACCGCCATCAGCATTTCAGCATCGACATCCGTAATCAGTCCGCATTTCAGCATATCGTAGAGCTGATCGCTGTTTGTCTTGCCAAAGAACAACAAATCATCAGTACCAAGCCCTATCGGAATGCCTGCATCGATCATTTTTTTGATGGGGTGTTCTTTTAAATTTGGTACTGCGCTCAGCATCACATTACTCATCGGGCATACATTACAGCGTATTTTGCGGTCAGCTAAAAATTTCAGCACCGAATCGTCCGCAGCGGCTCCGATACCATGCTGTACCTCATCTAATTCAAAAAATTCAACGAATTTACGAACCGATTGTGCATCCGAAAATTCTCCGATATGCGCTTTCTTTTTGATATTATGCTTTTCGGCCAGTTTAAAGATATAACCGAAATCCTCGATACCTTCAAAAATCTCCGGGCCGTATAAATCGACATTCTTGAATACCCCGCTTTCAAAAAGCGGGTATACCCATGTGCGAATAAAATCACGGTCAAGTGTTTTCGGGATACCGACTTCGGGTCGTATTTCGATCTGCTTTTTGTACTTTAATACGAGCCTCGAAACATCGGATAAGAACTTGTCAATATTGTTGTTGTAATGTTTTATAAAACCGATATCAATTGATGTTTCAAGCCAAACGACGTTGTCGGCAATCGCATCCTGTATGGACATTTCAAAGAGATCTTTAACATCCTTTGCCGTTTTACAACGAGGACGGGTATAAGAACCGATTACTTCGTGCATTTCGTTGAGGCCGGACATCTTACGAGGAAAATTCGGAATAGCAACACCAGCCCAATGCTTATAACGTTCATACTTCATGCTCAAGTTGAGATGATTATGCGTATCCGACTTTGGTCGAGATTTTAAATACTCAATATCTTTCATTCTAAAACCCTTTTACGCCTCTACTACTACTTATCCGTTATGAATATTTCGTCAAGTCGACAGTAAAATTATCGGTAAATATCGAAAAATCTTGAATGTGACAACCTTGCTGCATTATACACAGCAAAATATTCATTCATGGCACATAATTTATCCTTTAATTATTTTGATACCGCTGCTGGCACCAATCCGTGAACAACCCGCCTCTATATACTTAAGCGCATCTTCACGGGTGCGAATACCTCCCGACGCCTTAATCTTTGTATCTTTTTTGAGATATTTTTTGAATAATACAATATCCTCAAGCGAAGCTCCGCGCGAACCGTAACCCGTAGAGGTTTTAATAAAATCCGCTCCCGCTTGTTCGACCGCAGCGCAGACATTTGCAATATCCTTTTCGGATAAATAGCAAGTCTCTACGATTACCTTTAAGTGAGCTTTTTTTGCATGACAAAGCGAAGCAAGCGCAGCAATTTCTTTTTCAACATAACCGGTATTGCCTTCAAGCAGTTTGCCGATATTAATTACCATATCGATTTCGTCGGCACCGTCCTTTATGGCTTGTTCCGTTTCGGCGCATTTTATTTCGGTTGTCTGTGTTCCGAATGGGAATCCGATAACACTGCATGTCATCACATCGGAACCGGCAAGCTCTTTTTTGACCAATGCAACATTGCAAGGATTCACACAAACCGAAGCAAAATGATATTCTTTTGCTTCCTTACACAATGCAACAATCTCCGTCTCTACAGCATTCGGCTTTAATAAAGTATGATCGATATACTTATTCAATTCCATTTTTTTCTCCTTGGGATCCTATAAATTTATATACACTTATGAGGTATTTTTTTAGCTGACTATACATCAGGCAAAACCGACGACATATTTGCCATCAGCTGTTCCAGCTCCTGCCTCACCCTTGTTCCCAATTCCTGATCCGGCAAGTCAATACTTAAATCACGTAAATAACTCAGCAGTTTAAATACAGCTGCATCATTATACGGCAGCGGATCAGTCGCTACACTACAAGCCTGCTTAATAAGGTTTGCACGTTCTTTAAGCCCCAATTCTCCCGACAATCGGGCAATAATATAGTAAATTTGTATTCTTTCACTGCTGTTAAGAAAAATTTCAAGTTCTTCCTGCGGAAGATAAATAGCTAAATCGCGAAGATACAAAAACAACTGAGCAAGCTGTTCTGGATCGGTTGTAGTAAGACACTGTTCAAATGAGGGAGAACCCTTAACTTGATGTTTTGCATGACACCACAAAAGGTTTTGCTGTTCTTGATCAAGAACAAATGAAGTTTGGTTCTCACTCTGCTCACATTCTTCTTCAATCTCCGAATCTTCGATAGCAGAATCTTCATTATTATCAATGGTAATTTCTGCATTCTCTTCTTGATTGGAATCGGATTGAACATCTACAGGTTTTTCTTCCGCCGCTTCTTCCGTAACCGCTTCAGCAGGATATTGATTCATTATTTCATCAACCGGAACAGTTTCGGTTTCAAGCAAAAACGTTTTATTTTCTACGGTGCCAAAAATATCTTCTTCCGCAGTTTCGGTAACCTGAACGCTATCATCATTTACCGGCACATCATTATTAACCGCTGCCGGCTCTTCTTCCATTT
The DNA here is from genome assembly GCF_938029485.1 of uncultured Treponema sp. Taxonomy (GTDB): domain Bacteria; phylum Spirochaetota; class Spirochaetia; order Treponematales; family Treponemataceae; genus Treponema. Next base: position 4,879 of record NZ_CALHGC010000320.1, read on the forward strand.
CAGGGAAAGTTTCCTGTGTTTCGATAAGCTGTAAGCCTTCTTCTTTTTCCGCGGCAGCTTCTGCTGCAACAGCAGCGGCACTTTCTTCCGATGCCGCTTGAGGCATTTCCGCCGATTCTTGCAATGCTTGCGATTCCGATTGAAGCTGCTGCTCCTCAAGTTCTTCTTTTGGGACACCCGATTCAAGCGGCATCTTTTGACTCAGGTTTTCGGCAATCCTTTCGGCCAACGTCTCAATGACTTGCATATAGCGATTCTCATCAAACTGCTTATCGATATCCGAAATAATATCCTGCAAAAAGTCTATGCTGGTACCGCGGCTATCCATCTCCTTTAATCTTTTCTGCGCCGCTTCGTCACGAATAAGGTTTTGCAACTTTTCATGTGCATTTTTTTGCGGAATGCCGCCTACATCAAAGGCGGCGTTATTTTCAAAATGATCGGGATTAAGATACAGTTCATCGATAGGTGAAGCAACGGACTCATCGGCGGCGGCATCTCCTTGGCCATTCGGTAAGCCGCTGTTTATTTGAGGAACACCACCGGTGCTGCTCCTTGATGCGGAAGCATCAAAATTTCCGGCGTCAAACGCATGGGGTGCAGACATCGCGCGGGAATAGGCTGGAAATGCAGACTGTCCGGATATACCGGATATACCGGATTGTATATCACCGGTTAACTGCATAGCGTCTATAGCGCTCTCATCTTTTTCCGGCGGGAGTTCTTGAACCTCTTCCGTACCTTCAATAAGCATTTCAAAAGGCAGATCTCGTTCGGACGCTACCATATCCTGCAATGAAGGAATTTTTTGCTGCGGTTCCGGATTCAACTCAGCCGGAGAAATATAAAGAGACGAATCATCGGATTTTAATTGTTCAAGATTTTTAGTCAATAGAGGATCGGCAATATAGCTTTCTGCTGCCCGTTCATAGAGATCAAGCGAGGCGGCCATATCTTGTTCATGTTCATCCGTTTCGGATCCGCTTTGTAAATTGAGGATTTCGTTTGCAGTTTTTAACGCCTCGAGCGTATTGCCCCATTTTTGAAACAGCCGTGAAAGAGCGGAGCGGGCTTCGATGGCGTCCGGCTTTAATTCAAGTACTTTTTGATATTCGTGATAGGCCGCCTGAGGATTATTCAGCAATTCTTCAGCTTGTCCTAATGCCATCAGCGCCGAAATATCGGTCGGTTTTTGCTTTAAAAAGAGCTTGAGCTGTTCCTTCGCTTCCTCATATTTATGTGCCAGCAAATATTGCTCTGCAAGTTCTTGACGGAACTCTATTGCAGCAGGCGCTGTCTTTAGTATCTGTTTAAACGTATCTTCAGCTTGTTCGACCTCTCCCGTAAGGGCATACAGTTGCCCCCTCAATTTGAGCGCATCGAGGCTGTTGCTGTGTTCCGTATCCAACCGTCCGAAAAGTTCATGAGCTTTTGCATAATCTTTAGCATACATGCACATTTGGATAGCTTTAAGCCGCAGGACATGATTTTCGGCATTTGCCGGAGCAATCTCTGCTGCAAGCAATACCGGAAGCGCTTCGTTATAGCGTTGTTTCTTTTCCAAAAGTTTGGTTAGCGCGAATACCGCCGGTGCATAACCGGAATCAATCGCTAACGCATCGTAATAATACTGTTCGGCTTCTTGTTGAAGCTGTTTCTTTTCAAAAAGAACCCCAAGTTGGGTATACAAAGGCGCATTTTCACCGGTTACACGAAGCAAAGAACGATAAGCATTCAACGCATCGTCAAGTTTATCCAACTGCAAATACGCCGCGGCAATGCCCGCTAAAACCTCAGCCCACGCCGGATTAATACGAAGCGCCGAATTATAATACACAATAGCTTCTTCATACCGTTTTTGTTGGCGCAATAATCCAGCAAGGTGAAAATTTAAATAGGGATGATTAGGGTCTACCTGAAGCCCTTTTTTATATACTTCAATTGCTTTATCCGTTTCACCGATCAAAACATACAAATTACCAAGCCGATCATAAGCGTGAGCATGGTCGGGTTTAATCTCGATTGCGCGGGAAAAATAGTCAACAGCCTTATCATAGTTATGCATCCGCTTATAGGTTTTTGCAAAGCTATACAACACCTCATCAGTGTCGCCGCCGATATCTTTTGCTTTTTCTAATATTTTAAGAGCGTCGTCATAGCGTTCCAAATGCCGATAAATACGGCCGAGATGCAGCATTAGCTCAATATTATCTGGTTCCCGTTCATATAAACGGAGATAGGCATCGAGGGCTCGCTCAAGATCGCCTTCATCCCCATAGATACGTGCCAATAAATTTTCAATTTTTTCCTTGTCGGACGGCAATATATCAGGATGTTTTTTTAACACATTGGTTAACAGCCGCTCGGCATATTCAAAGTCTTGAGTAATTAGCGCTGAATTTGCACGCTCAAAGACAAAATCAAGTGATTCCGACATAATTCCTCTAAACCGCTATTCCTGCCGCGGTCTTGCCCATACTTCTTGAGAAAAGGTCCCTACCCGTGTGCCTTCTTCATCATCATACGCTGCAACTGCAAAAAAATAAATTTTACCGTTATCCAAGTTTGGTATACGATAGGAAAGGACTTTACCGACATTAAGCGGTGAGCCTTTCGAAAAATATTCCCCACGGCGTTCTCCGTAATATACCATATACCCTTTTACATCAAAATCAATCGACGGTGTCCATGACAGTTCGATACTGCCGTCCTTAGGCGCTGCAAACAAACGTGCAGGAGGAAGCGGTTCGGAATCTTTTTCATATTCCAGATTGATGAAATGCACAACCGGTGTTTTTTGACCTTCCGCATCGGGGTATAGATTACCGGCAACTTGGAAGAATCTTCCTTGTATGCCCGTAATAGCCTGTCCGCTGCGTACCGTTTTCCATGCGGGTTCCGAAGCCGTCCACGCATAACGATTCTCGCCGGATCGAATAAAGAATACCGCATCCGTTTGCGCCGGAGTATCTACAGAAACGGTCATCTTCTTTGCTTGGGACATTGAACCGCCTGAATCAATAATCAAAGATTCAAAACGGCCGCCGTTAAGGTGATACCGATCAAACAACGCAGTCTGTTCGACAAAAGTCGGTTGTTCAATAAACCGTTTAGTTATCTTCATTTCGTCCAGCATTCCCGAATAATGCACACCGATTGAAAGGTCGGCGGTATGTCCCAATTTCGATAAAAGGACTGCATCACTCTCCCGCCCGTTTTCGGTAACATAAACAATATTCTCCGTATGACCGTTCATCCGATACTCCAAAAGGCCGATTTCTTCATCATACGTAATAAGATGGTGCGACCATTGGGAAGGGATAAGATTCGTGCGTCCTTTCAACTGGATAGAAATACCGTTATTGTATTTATCCTGCCAAATATTAAAAAAATCCCATTGCAGCTTATTCTGAATGATTTGTGCAATGATATGTTGATCGGTTAAGCGTTCTTTTTCAAAATATGCCGAATACCATTGGAGAATAACGCTGCCGCTTTCGGTAACTGAAGGCGCTATCCAAAATTCAATCGTAAACGACCCTGCAGAACCTTCGCCTGCAAAAAAAGATCCTGCCCGCGGCTTTAAAATCAAGCCTGCTGTTTTTACATGAGGACTACATACTGCTGCGCCGGCACCAAGCTTTGCCTGTTCCGCCCCCGCAAAACGCATCATTGAAGATGCAACCGTATATGAACTTGTCTCTTCAATAATAGAAGGAGAGTCGAAATTAAGGTAGAGATCTGTTTCCTGCGTTATCTTCGGAGCACTACTATTGAGTGAAATACCGGGATTCCCGTATTTCCCCGGACACATCTGTATATTTTCAGTATACTGCAGCATTCCCCAGCCATGCTTCCCTCCCAATTCAAACACCGCAGGGTCGGTAAAGGAGACACCCCAAAGGCTCGAGAAACAAAACAACACTGCAAAAATCTTTTTTATACACATCATCGTCTCTAATTATCGGTAAAAAGTATATATTATTTAAGAAACTTTTAATAGTGTAACGGCCAATCGTAGATTTTTTAAATGCTATACTTGACAATATATTATATTATAAATAATATTATAGTTGTTACAGATTGTCGGGCATCCTCCCAAAATCTAACCGAGTTTTTAGAAGATGCCCATGCGTTTAAAACTACGAACATCGGGAGGTAAAAGTGCTTTTTTCAATTAACTCAGGATTGCTTGAAGCCTGCGTGCTCGCCCTCTTGAGTAATGAAGATTCCTACGGTTATAAGTTAACGCAGGACGTAAAGGACGTAATGTCCATCTCCGAATCGACACTCTATCCGGTATTAAAACGGCTGCAAACTGCGGGGTTTTTAGAAACGTATGATATGCCCATCGATGGACGCAATAGAAAATATTACCGTATAACGCCCGCAGGGAAAAGGCAGCAGAGCTTATACTGCGATGAATGGAAGTCTTACAAGGAATTAATCGAAAAGATTTTTAAAGGAGCACAGCATTCATGACCCGTAAAGAATTTATGACCGAGCTGGCTGCGCGGCTGCACCGGTTGCCGCAAGAAGATTTGCAAGCGGCGTTGCAATATTACGAAGAATACTTTGACGAAGCGAGCAGTCAAAATGAACAAGCAGTGATACGGGAACTAAGAAGTCCCGCACACGTTGCTTCAAAGATTTTATCGGATTATGCCGTCAAAGAGGCAAAAAAAGTCCGCGCGTCTACCAAAAGCGGCTGGCGTGCTTTTTGGTTTACCATACTGGCGATTTGCGCAGCGCCCGTCGCAGTACCGCTGATTATCGCATCGGTAGTTACCATCATAGCGCTCGGATTTGCAGGATTTGCGGTTGTCTTTGCCTTGCTCATTGCAGCAGGCGCAATCTTTATCAAAGGTATCGGGAGCTTGTTCTTCGGCTCAGCTTCCGCTTTATTGCTTTTCGGCAGCGCATTTATTCTCGTAGGATTTGCGCTACTGATCTTTCACGGCATCAGCGCCTTAATTGCCGGTATCGGAACTCATATTAAGAATAAGTCGGATAGATAGACATCTAAAAGTCCCTTTTAAAAAATCGGATGAATTTTTAAAAGGACTCAAAACAATACATTGGAGGATTATATGAAAAAGAAACTCTATCGAAGCGAAAGCGATAAAAAAATCTGCGGTGTATGCGGCGGTATTGCCGAATACTTTGACATCGACTCAACCGTCATTCGGTTGTTATGGCTTCTGGCGACCTTTTTTTTCGGAAGCGGCATTTTTTGCTATATTATCTGCGCGTTAGTAATGCCGGTTAAAAAAGAAGAGCCGCTCGAATATGAATATGTCCGGAAAGATGAAGACGGCACGGAGCAATAAGGGGAGTGTATTAAGTGTATTATAGGAGAAACAAATGCTGACACTCATTATTTTATGTATCCTGTTTACGATGTTCGGAATAGGCGGATTAATCTTTGCCGTTGCAGGCGGTTTATTAAAGCTTTCATTTAAACTGCTCACCTTCGGCATTCTGCTGATCATCGTCATTCTATGCGGTATACCCCTCTTAATAGCAGGGTTATTTTTCGGCGGCTTGGTATTTTTATTTTAGGAAATTCAGATGAAAAAAAAAATAAGGGCAGCTTTTGCGATTATCGGAATTGGGGGCTTACTCGTCATTATCGGAATGATAATGGGCGGAAGCGTTAAAAAAACTTTTTATCAATCCGGCTATGAGGAGTGGGATATGGATGATGAGCATACAAGGATGGTGCAGCCGGCAGATATACATGAGGTGCAACTGACTGCTAACGCTTCCGTTTTAAAGCAGCTGAAAGCGGATATTTCTTATGTTACGCTGCGGATTGAACCGCACGATAAACAATCCGTCACATACAGCATCGCACATAACACCAAAAGGATCGGCGCTTCCGTGCAATTTGATGGGAATATTTTGACCATTAGCACAAAAAAAGACCGCAAATGGAATTGGAATTGGCTTTTTGGCCGGCATCATGACAAAAGAGGGCGTTCTAAAGCGGTTATCACGGTTAAAATCCCTCACAATATGCGCTTCGATACCGCCGACATCAATATGGGAACGGCATCGCTGACGCTTGACGGATTTACAGCAAGTCAACGATTTACACTGAATACCGGCGCCGGCGAGGTCAATATCAACAATATTACCGCCTCAAATGTGGACATTAAAGCAGGAGTAGGAGAAACCGTGTTCCGGAATTGCAGTTTTACGGATACCGTGATGAATACCGGTGTCGGTGAAACCGTCTTTGACGGAAAGATATTTCAAAATCTTGAGCTTAATGCGGGCATCGGTGAAATTGATATGCGCATCAACGGAAAAAAGGACGATTATCTGATCGATGCGACATCAGGAATCGGCTCGATACTGATAGACGGACGCAAGGCGGCAGGGATTGACTCAACATTTCGTGTCAACAATCAGAATGCACTGCATACCATCCGTATTAAAGCCGGTATAGGGGAAGTCAATATCAATTTTACCGAATAATATTGTTTCTTAGGGTAAACCCATCAGACACTTTTGTTGAATATCCCGCAGAATAAATAGGCTGTTCAACCAGAATTTCGCCGCTATGCAGCTCAAATGGTCTCACAGCCTA
>NZ_CALHGC010000321.1 GCF_938029485.1 uncultured Treponema sp.
CAATCGCTTCGCCCGCTCATATAAATCTGCAGAATCGTTAATCAATGCCCCGCTCTGCTGCGCCGAAATAGTGGTAAAGTCCGCATACCGTATTTTGATATGCACCGTACGGCTTTGAACGTGCTCGTCAAGAATGCGGCACATCAACTCGGCGCTCAGCTGAAACAGCACATCGGAAATTTCATCCTTTTCATGCAAATCGGTTTCAAACGTGCGCTCCGTACTAATAGAATGACTTTTCCGATCCTCGTTAAAGATATGCGCCATATCTCCGCGAACGGCTCGATACAAAAACGTACCGGCGGCATTCCCGATAATCAGCTGCAAAACGGATTCCTGCTGTTTGATGATTTCTGAAATAGTCGTCAGACCGGCCTCCGCAAGCCGCGCACGCGTTTTACCGCCGATACCCCATACGTCGCTTAAACGCAGCGACTGCATAAACGCCGCTTCTCCGCCCGGCGGAACAACCAGCAGGCCGTCCGGCTTCGATTGTCCCGAAGCAATCTTTGCGATATATTTATTGGAAGCCGCTCCTACGGAAACCCTCAAACCGGTTTGCTCAAAAACAGCATTTTTTAAAAGCCGGGCAGCCGCTTCGGTATTGCCGAATATTTTTTCCGTACCGCTCATATCTAAAAAAGCTTCATCGACGGAAAGCTGCTGTATATCGGGACTGAAGTTTTTAAAAATCCCCATAATCTCTTTTGATTTTTCATAATACCGCTGCATACGGGTTTTTAAAAAGATACCGTGCGGACACAAGGCGCGTGCGCGGCCAATCGGCATTGCGGAATGCACCCCGAATTTCCGCGCTTCATACGAAGCAGTCGAGACAACCCCTCGCTTGCCGAGCCCGCCGACAATAACCGGCTTCCCGCGATAGGCCGGATTATCAAGCTGTTCCACCGAGGCAAAAAAAGCGTCTAAATCAACATGAAAAAATACCGGATTATGAATCATTTTGCAGTTTCCTATTCTTCCCGCCTCATCCGTTCACTGTATCATGTTATCTTCTTCTTAGATAGAGCGGTCAAAAATTAATTTCCGTGATATTTATATTATATATCTACTACTACCGCCGCAATTATAGTATACTCTGCCGGTATAATAGGTATCTCTAATATACGTGATATGGAGAATTGTATGATCAAAATAATGAAACGCATATTTTTTTGTGCAGTTTTTTTGCTATGCACTGCATTGGGTTTTGCTGCCGGTGAAGACGCTCCTTCTATAAAAGTGTACGATGCAAAAGATACTCTTGTATGTGAGTTGACGGAACAGGCAGACATTGAAGCCTTTAATGATTTGTTGTCGGAGAGTGCAGCGGTTGGTGTCGACGATGCCGCTTTTACTCAAGTACCGAAAAATGCTAAGATAGCGTACCGATATGAAATACCCGCAGATTCCTCTGTTATACGGCTTCTTATCTATGCCGATAGTAACACGGCGCATATACCTAATGCCCCGAAAGGTGAAGATATGCCGGAGGTGTTTGCATGGGAGCTATTCGGAGAAGCATACAAGATACTGTCGCAGCCGACTTCGTTAAAAAGAGCGCTTACCCGATATAAAGATAGAGAGGAAAATATTTTTGTCTATGATGCAAAAGGTTTTCTGGTGTCTTCGGCACGTATTCCTTCACTCTTGCAAATATTCGGTGAAATGATGGACGAGTATGCCGGTGATACGGGTGAACATCAATTTTCGGGAAATTTTCCGCCGGAAAAAAGTATACATGAAGGTAAACAGCTGTTGTATCGTTATACCATTTGGAGCGTTGGCGATGACGCAATACGAATGTATATTTACGGAGATACCGATAAAGCAGTGCTCACAAGCATATTTCCTTATTGGGCTGATGGTACGCTCTCAAAAGAAGGGTATGCATTATTCAAGAATCCAAAAAAACTCATTGAAAAGCTGAAAAGAAATAGTGTTGAATTGATGGATATACGTTGATAGAAAAGATAAAAGGCTTGTTGAAATTCATAAGGAAAAAGTTATTCGTTTGGAACGGGAAATCACTTTTAATGAAATCTTATACGACTCAGTCATTGCTGATGTACATGGAAATATGTATTCGGCAGATGGACAGGTTATTCCCGTGAATGCCTATGATTGGTTCAAAGTTTCTATCGACGGCAAAGATTTTTTATCGGAACCCTTCACTTCTGCCGTGAACGGTAAATTTATTATGACTATTTCTGTTCCATTGTATGACAATGACCGCCGCATTATCGGAGTTTTAGCAGCAGCTATTGATGCGAAAAGATTGTCAATGCTCATTGAGGATATTGTAGTTGGCCAAACAGGATACTGTTTTATTCTCGGAACCACAGGAAATGCCCTTGCACATAAGAATTTTGATTTTGTTACCAAGCAATTTAACGGCATGGAAGCAGGAAAAAACGATAAAACATTTGCATCGGTTGTACAGCTTCACTCAACAGCAATTTATTCACAAGCATCTTCTGTTGTGTACTACACGTATAAAAATACTTCCAGCATCGCTTCTTATGCAAAGATAAAAACGACAGGCTGGACAGTGCTTATATCTGCACCTATTAATGAATTTATGAGCACAGTAAACGCTTTGCGTCTGTCGATGATCGGTATCGAATTTGCAATTTTACTGATTGCACTTATTACCGTGTATTTTGTCGCCCGTATGGTGGTAAAACCGATACAAACCGCCGTTTCTGCCTTGCAGAATATTGCACAAGGAGAAGGAGACTTAACAATCCGTCTACCGGTGCACGGCAATGATGAGATTACCGACATGGCGGAATATTTTAACGAGACGATTGCGAAAATCGGCGCATCGATCCGGCAAGTCGGCGTCAACTCAAATACGATGGAAGAGATCGGAAACGAGCTTGCCTCCGACATGACGGAAACCGCCAGTGCCGTAAATGAGATCAGCGCAAACATCGACGGAGTAAAGCAACAGGCAATGACGGAGTTCCGCCCCAATGTCGATTGGAAAAGGGCTTGGAATAAGAACACGTAAAAAATTTTGATATGACTAGGAGATTTATGTATGAGAAGAACCGACAGAGCGGTAACGGATAACCGGCAAATACAATCGATTATAGAACAAGCAAAAGTCGTACATATCGGTATGATCGATAATGATCGTCCGTATGTAGTGCCGATGCAGTACGGTTTTGTGTTTGCCGATGGACAGCTGACCTTATATGTGCATTGTGCAAAGGAAGGCCGAAAACTCGACATTATCAAAAAGAACCCGCGTGTTTTTATTGAACTCGAAACGAATGTTGCAATTGTTTCCGGCGGAGATATTCCGTGTAAATACGGTTCGGAATATGCAAGCGTTATGGGAGACGGTACGGCTGTTTTTGTTGAAGATGTAAAAGAAAAAATTTTAGGCTTGCAGCTTATGATGAAAACACAAAGCGACAGAGATTTTGAAATAACCGAACAGATGACAAAATCGGTTACGGTGTTGCGTATTGATGTTCCGTGTGTAACGGCAAAAAGCAGAACTAAGACTTAACGATTTAAGAGGAGAAGCTCTTATATGCGAAGAGTGTTATGCAAAGGAAAATAGAATTACGCCGTTACTGAACCCCCGTTGACTATTTAGAACATCATACGCAATATATATGGCGTATGCTTTTGGAGATTCGTAATGCTGCTGCATCAATCAAGAATATTAAAAATAAAAAACACTTTTATTCTTTTTCGCATAACGGCATTTTGTGTATTTTGCACACGGCCCGGTATCCTGTTTCCTGCCGCTCTTCCGTCCGAGCCGAAAGAGCTTGATATTTTACGCAGATCCTATCCCGATATCCTATTTAACTGTGTTTACGATGAAACACACAAAGATTTTAAAATTGAAATTACGCGCAAAAACAGCCGTGCCCCTCAGACGGCAACACTCTATTGGGCTGACGGCAAAATGCTTACACTCGAAAAACTCGGAGAAAAAGAACTGTATTGGAATCTTATGTACCGCTACGCAAAAGACATTCCCGATCCTGCAACATTTTCTCAAGAAGACATACAGCGTTTGCGCAATTTTTCTTCGGCGGAAAACCGGTCAAAACAACGCGGCATATCGCTCGACTTTTTTAATATTGTATACGACAGTGCAACGCGCCAATCGACGGAAGCTCATATAAAAAGCGTATCCTTCCTCGGTAAATACACAAAGGCGCACGAATGGATATTTGAACCGCTTGCGCGTGTTGAAAATAAAATCCGTGAACTTGCAAAAACCGACAGCGGCGTAAAAGATTTTGTCGATACGTTGGCGCAGGTCGATAGTTACAATTGGCGCGAAATCAGAGACCGCGGTTCGCGTTCGTTTCACAGTTACGGTATTGCCGTAGATGTTCTTCCGCGCGGCTGGGGACAAAAAAATATTTACTGGGCATGGCGGCGCACTATTGACCCTGACGGATGGATGACCCTTCCTTTGGATAAGCGTTGGATGCCGCCGTTAAAAGTCATTCAAGTGTTTGAAAGCGAAGGTTTTATTTGGGGCGGAAAATGGCCTATCTGGGACAATATGCACTTTGAATACCGCCCCGAATTAATTGCGTATACAAGAACGATGCCGGAATGAAATATCATTCGTAATGGGGAATTATTTTACGACAAACATCACTTATTAACTGCATTTTCTCACTAACGTTACGAAAGTGCATAATTTTATTATTTCTGATGTTGAAACATCTTCAATTAAAATTATAGGAGATTGTAATGAAACCACATAAGAATAAAATTTTTGCCTTTGTGCAAACAAAAACCGCGGCGCTTATCACAGCAGCATTACTGCTTGTCGTATCGTCAGCGGTTGGAAGTTCAAGCAATGAGGACGGCTCAGACGGAACGGTAACAGCGCAAGCGTCCGTCGTCACAGACAGCGCCTCGCTCATATTAAGTCCGGACAAGCTTACCATCAGGGTTACGGCAACAACGGCGGACGATTCTGCCGTTACGGTGGAAGGCTGTACCGAAACTACCCTTGCAAGCGGTACGGAGACTACACTGCACGCACAGGGTACCGCCGTTATTCTTAAAGGAAAGATCACCGAGTTGTACTGCCGGGACAATCAGCTGACCGCGCTTAACATACAGGGCTTAAGCGCTTTGCAAGGGCTGGAGTGCGACCGCAATCAACTTACTGCACAAGCACTTACAAGCCTCTTGACCGGCTTACCGGTGCGGTTACCAAGCGACGATGCAAAGTGCACCCTGTACGCTGAAGACTCAGGAGAAGGCAACCATACGGATATTAATTATGACTCAGCTTATAGATATGATTCAGATGAAAGCGGGATGAGCTCAGGAGATATATTTATGAAATGGTACAATGATATCAAAGAGAAATATTAAGAAAAGGGAAATAGCAAGAAGGGATTAATACATATCTTAGAACGATATGCTAATGATTTTGTATCTCAAGGTATAGATAATATTTCTAAACCCGTAAATACAGGAAGCAATACAAAAGGGTATTGTCAAATTGAAGATGGGGCAGTTATATATGAATTAGATAGAAATAGTTCAATAAAAATAGTTGCAGTTAGAGTGAAAGATAAATCTGAAGTAATTTGGAAGGAAATAAAATGAGCGAAAAATATGCAATATATAATGGACAAAAATTTAAATGTGGATTTTATAGAGGTGGAAGAATCGAACTTTATAGTGAAATTCCAATAAACAATTTTAAATTTGAAGACAGCGTCTATTGTAAAATGGTAGACCGCAGTGAATGTGATAGAGTTTACAGTATTACACCAATGGTAAGATATCAAGGTGAAGAATATTATTATTACGAAGAAACAAAAGATAAAATACAATTATATGTTGGTGCCGGTGATTTAAGTCTTGAGCGGGAATCTAAAGGTTTTGAACATACCGGCTATGAAGAATGGACTAAATGGGTTCCAAAATCCGAATGTGAAAAATTTGATAAGATAACGGAATATTAACAACTACATCAAACACAGTAAGCAGTGCCGCCTGCAACAGGCAACTCGACATTGCCGGTAAAACCCGTGCCGCACTTACCGGCAGTATCTATCGGTTAGGAAGAACTGACCGTAATTCTGAATAAGAGTGTGGTCAATGCTATGGAAAATGCAACGCAGATGTCCGTGCCGCAGAGCGAAAAAGCTGCGATCAGGGAGATGGCAAGGGAGCAAAAGTAAAGCTAAAAGTCCTTTTATCCTCAGATACGATGATATCAAAGGATTAACAGCAAAAGAAATTGCTAATAAATATGCATTATCACAAATACCTGATAGAATTGTATTATAAAACTTTCCTTTAGAATTACCTTTGGAAGTAAGTATAGTTGGTTCCCAAGAGAAATGGAAAACTTCAGGTGGCAGTATACAATATACAATTAAATATAACTTATTGGAAAATAAATGGTTTGAAAATATTTAGGAATTGAAATAGGAGAAAGGAAAATGGCTAAATCTATAACGATAGGTAATAAAAAGATTGAATTTCCGGAAGAAATAAAAGAAACAATTTATTTTGAAAACGTTGTTTGTGTTTTGTATAGAAAGGATAAAGAAATTTCAAATAATGTAGATTTTTTTGATTTAAATGGAAATAAGATTTTTAGAATAAATGATATTGTAAAAGCAAGAATCCCGAGGGGGTATGATCATATTGATAAAAAAAATAATTCTATTCTTATAGCTGAGTATGAAATAGGAATTATTTTTGAGATTAATATAGAAGATAAAGTTGTATTGAACAAGACTTTTGTGCGATAGAACAATTTAGAAATATTTAATCATCTACCAATTTACCTGAATAGGAGGAATGAATGACTTTATTAACTGAAAAACAATTAGGCGAATACAGGGAAAAATACTCATATCAAGTGCTCAAAGAATTTGAAAATGAAAAAAGAGCTATCACAAATGGAACACGGAGTCGTACAGTGCAACGAGTTGGTGAGTTTACGAATGAGAGATTTTTGGAGGAGTAAGTAAATGTATCAATACGAAAAAAATCACATTGAAATTAATAATAACAGTTGTGACTTTCAATTTAATATTCGTACCGTAATTCAACATGGGAAGAATTATGTTGTTTTACTCTCAATTCCGTTTAATCAAACAGAAATTAATAATATTTATTGCATGGATGCTAAAGCAAAATTATTGTGGCGGTCAGAAGATTTGTCTATGTTGTATCCTAAATTAAAGAATCTTCTTCCATATGAACAAATGGAAATAAAAGATGATATTATTTTTGCCTCAGATTTTTATGGACGAAATTATAAAATAAATGCCAATGATGGTAAAATTGAAGGATTTGATATGGTGAAATAATCCGGTCTCTGATAGGGTACATTACCGGTATCAAAGTATGTTCAAACTGAACTTTCATGATTTTATAAGATTGATATTTTAAAATAATAGGACGTGTATAAAGAAATCAGATACTATGAAAGGAATCAAGATGAAAAAACTCTCTATAACCATGCTGTTTGCAGCGGTACTGATTATATACGCTGCCTCTCTCACTGCGGAAGGCAGTGCAAACTCCGGCTATGAAGCAGCTCCTGCCGATACAACCTACACGGTAAAAGGGATTCTCTTTACGATGAAAGGTATCGCGTCGGTAACGAACGGAAACGTCGGGCATAATGATGAACGCAATAACAAGCCGCATACGGTCACTCTTTCCGCCTACCTGATAGGAGAAACGGAGGTAACGCAGGAGCTGTGGCAAACGGTGATGGGCAGTAATCCCAGTTTTTATGACAATACGGGAAATAAAAAATGGTTTGAAAATATCTTGGATACAAGTCCGTGAATGGGTGAGGTGCAAGGAAAACGGCCGGTAGAGCAGGTGAGCTGGTTTGACTGTATTGTCTTTTGCAACGAACTGACCAAAAAGGTAATGGAATTGGGAGAAAGCCAGTGTGTGTATTACCGGGATGCTGCTTGCAATGCCGTATATACCGTAACGGATGGCGATGACGGTACGGTTCCCTATGTGAAGCAGGGCGCAACAGGATTCCGGCTGCCGACGGAAGCTGAATGGGAATGGGCTGCAAAAGGCGGTACGGAAAACCGATGGGCAGGAACAAATGAAGAAGATAAGTTAACCGGCTATGCGTGGTATTATACGGAAAACTATGCATGGTATGAGACAGGTACCGACAAGAAAACCCATGCAGTAAAGCGGAAACGTCCGAACGGCTACGGTTTATACGACATGAGCGGGAACGTCTGGGAATGGTGCTGGGATTGGTACGACAGTCATACACCGGCAGGCGGTCAGGATCCTCTAGGTGCTTCATCCGGCGATGAGCGGATACTACGCGGCGGAAGCTGGTGCCACCGCGCCGGTCTCTGCACTCGTGCCTTTCGGGAATCCTGCTCGCCGGTAGGCGACCACAACTATATCGGCTTGCGGCTTGCGTGCAGTGTGAATACGGCAAGAAATCCGGTAGGTGAGAGGTGATACTCGGTTTGCTCTAAAAGCAGCTATGGAAAGAGCAATGGAAAAAATTGGATACTGTATAAACAGAATGGTGAGGTCGATTTTGAAGAGATTGAACTTACGGAGTAATCGATGGAATTGATTTTTGAAAAAATTACACTGGAGAATATTAGCAATTATTTAGGACTGATAGATTTCATCCGCTCTATTTGCGAATATTCCGGTTTTAATCCAAATTTCGATATTAAGGTAAAAACGGCATCCGTGCCGCTTTTGATACGTTGAGGATTGCCAGTAGCGGCACACGGTATATAGCCTTGCGTAAGCCTTTTGAAATAGACAGTACAGATGCTAGGAACCTAGCCGAAATAAAGCGGAGACGTACTTGCTGTACGTTGAGCATTTATTTCGGCGTAGCGACAACGCAGATGCACCGTATATTTCAAAAGGTACGATTATACTTCAACCTTCTTCTTAAAAAGCCCAACCGACATAAAAAAGCAGCCGATTCCCAGACCGATGGAAAGCATGATCGATACTACAGGAATATGCACCGTCATACTTGGATGCATCTGCAGCAGCGTATCTTGATACGTTATTCCGTACACGTTGATAGAACAATAATCTCCCAGCGCAGCTCCGATTTGGGTTTCAACTTTTCCGATAAAAGAGATGATACTCATAAATAATAGGATACTTCCTACCGTCCACAGAGCACGCATACGTCTAATGTTAAAAGACCGTAAAAAGGTTTGAATAGCAAGCATTATATTCCCAATCAAAATAAATCCGGCAATAAACAAAAACAGCAGTACAATATAGCCCGGAATATTTTTCACCAGTATCGTATTGATAAGGCCGAGGTCAAGCTGGAACAAATCTTGGAAGTGAAAACCCATATAATGGATAATCCAAAAAGGCATCACTACGGCAAAAAGTAGCAGTGAAGTAAGGATATAGATACACAGTTCAAAAAGCCCACACAGTATTCTGCCGAGCAGTATCCATTCAGTGCGTACCGGAAGGGTCAGCATCAAATAGCTTTCATCGGTAAACAGCAGAGAGCGTGCATACCCGCTGCTGCACCGGACAAAGGATGAAAGCGGAATAACCGCGAGCGCTATTACGGTAAAGCTAAACCACAGATGATAAAAACCGTTTGACACATCGTGTGTCAACAGCAGCAGGACAAGCTCAACACCGCTCATACATGCCATAATTGCACAGTGCAATATGATATTCGGCAACCGCTGTAAAAAAGTATACTTAAAAATCCGCTTCATATAATACTCCTCTTATTTCTATCTAACTGAAAAATTTAGCCGAAAATTTCGAGATACAGCTGATAAATTGATTTTTGATGCGCTTCCCGCAGCTGCTCCGCATCCCCGTACACCGCAATGGCTCCGTCACGTAAAAAGGCAACATCGGTAAATACATGTTCAACATCTGTTACCAGATGGGTGCTGATAATAATAGCACTGTTTTCCGTCCATGTTTTAATAATCGTCTTAATGATTTTTTCGCGGGCGACAGGATCGGTGCCTCCAAGCGGTTCATCAAGCACAAACAGTTTTGCAGCGCGGGCAAAGGTGAGCGTCAAATTCATCTTTTCAATCATACCCTTTGACATTGTTTTAATGGTTTGTTTTTGCTCAAGCTGCATAAACTCAAGCAACTCAAGCGCCTTGTTGCGGTCAAAGTCATCAAAAAAATCCTGATAAAATTGAATAGCATCCAATGCCGTCATTTTAGGATAAAGGCAATTTCTGTCGGGCAAAAATGACACCATACTTTTTGTTGCAAGTCCGACAGGCTGACCGCAAACCCGAATATCACCTGAGCTTGCATGCAGCAAACCTGCAATAATTTTTAAAAAAGTGGTTTTACCCGAACCGTTAGGCCCCAGTAAGCCAAGTATTGCTCCGTCTTGTATTTCCAACGAAATATCTTTTAGTACGGATTTTGTAAAATACGATTTCTGTACGGAATCTGCTTGTAAAATAACGCTCATCTTGTAAACTCCTTTGCGGACTCTGCTACCGGCAGCTGTATGTGCGGTGTATTTTTCACAAGATCGATAATCTGATCCCGTGAATAGCCCAGCGCTTCTAAGTCATGTATAAATGCTTGGATGATAAGCCTGACTTTCTCAGTGCGCAGCTGATTGATCAATGCTTGGTTTTCAATGACAAATGAACCGATGCCTCGTTTTGTTTCGATAATACCGAGGGACTCGCAGTCCTTATATGCCCGCGAAATAGTATTCTGGTTGACTTCCATCGTTACTGCCATGTCTTGAATAGACGGCAGTTTTTCGCCCGGAACCAATATACCGTTTAATATATCGTTTTTTATTTTTTCGATAATTTGAACATAAATCGGTATGTCCGCGTCATATTTCATCCTTGTCTCCTTTAGTATACTAGTTTATTAGTATACTAGATGTTTAAGAAATAAATGTCAAGGGTATATTTAAAAAGCGAACTTGATGATGAACTTACGTACCGCCCCGTTTTCTGCTATAATAGCGACCATTATGAAAATAAGCGTTCGATTTACCGCGGCGGTGCACACGCTGCTGTGCATCAATTATTTTGAAAAAGGCTACCGTGTTACCTCCGGCTTTATCGCGGAGAGTACAGGCGTCAATGCGGTTATTATTAGAAAAATTCTCTTGCAGCTCCAAAAAGCGGGACTGGTAAAAACGGCGGCAGGCGTCGGCGGATCGCACTTGCTAAAAACACCGGAAGAGATAACCCTGCTTGTGGTTTACAATGCGGTCAACGAGGGCGAGGACGAGCGGGAACTCTTCAATTTTCATCCGTCTCCGAATTCGCAATGCCCGATCGGAAAAAACATTCACCGCGTACTTGATCCCGCATTGGACGCCGCACAAAAAGCTATGGAAGCGGAACTTCAAAAAACAACACTCGCAGATTTGCTTTCGCAGCTAACCCAATAAACAAGGCATGGAGATTGTATGAAGCAGAAGGATC
>NZ_CALHGC010000322.1 GCF_938029485.1 uncultured Treponema sp.
TTCAGTTGATCGCTAAATTGCAAAGTAAATTAGTCAATTACCGAAATTATTGCAAAGAAACCGGTGATACGGCGGAAATTGAAATCGTGTTTGCCGGAGACGTTGTACAATATTTTAAGGATCTTGAAAATGATTTTACGGACTGCGGTTGCGACATAGCCCTGTGCCATAATGCCTTAGCGGGGCAGGGGATGGACGACATACAGTATAAAAATATCAGAACCGTACGTGCCGGAATCGGAGAAATCATCAAACGGAAAGCAGAAGGCTTTATCGAGTATACGATTGAGTAAAAAGAGGAAGAGGGGAGGTACCCTCTTTAAAAGAGTTCACCTCTAAAAGCCTCAATTCTGTACATTATTCTGTGTACTTTCGCTCCTCGTTTTGACTCTCCGTCGCGAGGTCAAGCAGCGCCTGCCGCTCTTTTGCGGTAAGGTCGCGGAATTCTCCTGCTTTCAGGTTTCCCAACTCGAGGTTTCCGATGCGAACCCGCACCAGCCGCTTTATCGTGCAGTTGAAGGAATCCAGCACGCGGCGGATTTCTCTATTTTTCCCTTCGACAAGTACAATCCGCAGCTTACGACGATTTACGGCAGCGGCTGAACGGCATTTGTAAAAAATGCCGTCAACGCGGATACCGCGTTCAAAGCGGGTGAGCAGCTCCGGCGGAAAGTCCTGCGTGGTTTCGATAACATATTCCTTTTCGATCTGCGCCGACGGGTGTTCTATCTTTGCGGCAAAATCCCCGTCGTTGGTAAAGAGGATTGCTCCGCTCGAAAACATATCGAGCCTGCCGATGTTGTAGAGCCGCTCGCTATAGGTTTCTTTTAAAAGATCCGCGGCAGTGGGTCTTCCTTTCTCGTCGGAGAGCGTACAGACAAAGCCCGCCGGCTTGTTCAATAGTACGTAGCACTTGCGCGTTTCGGGATGCACCGGCTTCCCGTCGAGGAGTACCGTATCACCCATGCGAACCTTGCTGCCCATGTCGGTAACAAGCGTTCCGTTTACGGAAACGCGCCCCTCCGCGATAATCTTTTCGCAGGCACGCCGCGACGCAACCCCCGCATGGGCAAGATACACTTGCAGCCGCATCTCCTGCCTGCCGTTGTTATCGCCGCTAAAATGGTTGTTACCGCGCAAGTTCGAACCGCTCCTGTTCCGTCTCATCCATCTTGGGTAAGTCCGCGATGCTGTTGAGGCCGAATACTTTTAAAAATTCCTTGGTCGTGCCGAATTGCACCGGCTTTCCGGGAATGTCTTTTTTCCCAACTTCCTTGATTAACTCTTTTTCTACTAAAAGCCTAATCATCGTGTCGGCGGAAACCCCGCGGATTGCTTCGATTTCGGCACGGGTTATCGGCTGAGAATAGGCGATAATCGACAGCGTTTCCATTGCAGCGCGCGAAAGCCGGTTCTCGTTCTTTTTACCGTAGCGGTCTTTCAGCGCATCCCAAAATTCTTTTTTGGGCGTGATAATCCAGCCGCCCATCATCTGTGTAATTTCGATACCGCTCGAACCTTCCGAATATGAATCTTTCAAATTCTTAATGCATTCTTTTACGACATCGACCGATAAGCCGGCAATTTTACTGATTGCAGCGTCGTCAAGCGGCTCTCCTTCCAAATAGAGGATTGCCTCTACGAGGGCTGTTTCTTTTTCCATTTTATACTCCATCATCATTGCGGGCAGCTTCCCACGGGCGTATTTTTATATCGCCGAACATCCTGTTTTGCCAAATGCTTGCCATCCTGAATTTGACCGCCTCAAGCAGCGCCATAAAAGCGCAAATAACATCCAGCAGATTTCCCTTCCGTACAATCAAATCGGTAAAGAGGCATTCGCCCTTTTCTTCCAAAAATTCGTTCATCAGTGTCAACTTTTCATTTACGGACACCTCTTCGTACAGGTCAAGAATTTGTTCCGAGTTATAATTGGACATCAGTTTTGAGAACGTCCGTAAAAGCTCCCACGTATCAACCCGCTCCCACAGGTTCTCTTCGGTAAAGGGAAGCGCGTGCTGTATTTTCTTCCGTTCAAAAAACCATTCGGCCTCGCTTTCTTTTTCTTCCATTAGAACCGACAGCTTTTTGAATTTCTGATATTCGATCAGCTTGTTGACCAATTCCATACGCGGATCTTCGATATCCTCATCGTCCAGATCAACCTCGACGGGAAGGAGCATCTTGCTTTTAATGTAGACAAGATGCGCCGCAAGTTCGTAAAATTCGGTTAAGCTATCCAGATTGAGGCTTACCGCATAATCCAAATACTCAAGGTATTGTTCGGTTATGTCCCCGATGGGAATATCGTAGATATTGATCTCATTTTTCTTAATTAAAAAGAGGAGAAGGTCGAGCGGCCCTTCAAAATCGTTGACTTTAAACGCACTCAGCGCCTCATCATTCTGTTCTTCGTGTTGTTCGGTTTCAAGAGTTGCCATGAGGGCTATTATATAGAATAAGTGCTCTTTTGAAAATAGCGGGCAGTTGCGGTGTAGGGTAAAAGCATCAACCCGTTTTTTAGTAACCTTGCAGAATCATTGGAGCTTTGGATATCCTGTCATATTAAACACTATGGGCACTTCTAAAAACTCAGCTAGATTTTTAGATGTCCCACTATACATATTTAAATTCTTAATTATGAATTACAATGCTCCCCACCAGTCATCCAGCATAGCCCGCGCCTCTCTTTGTAATGAAGGAACCACACAGACTTCCAGCTGCTTGAGGTTATCGGCATAGTGAGCGCGGCCTAAATCCTGTATGGCTTCGCGGATACCGCCGTCAACAGCGGGATGCTCATCCAAATAAGAAAGGATAATGGTAAATACCGAAGCGGCGGAGCACACTTTTTGCCACGCGGCAAGGTCGGTGATTTCACGGCGGGACGTTACACCGGTATTGATACGATAGTGATACACAACATCGCGTATGCCGATGTATATACACGGTTTTTCGGTGTGATCGTCCCCTAACACACCGGCAGCTTCCGATGCAGTCAACGTGATAAAAAAGTAAAGCAGCATATCTTCCGCCATTGTACAATAGGTAAACGGAATTTCGCCGTACGCTTTTTGAACAAGGTCTGTTTTAAAAAGCTTGCCCCATACGAAACTGCTGTATAAGTGTTCAACGATATATGTACGGAGAATTTCATCGCCGGTTAAAACACCATCGTATACATTCTGCGCCCTTTGAGAAAAGGCTGCAACACGCGTGTCCGGTTCTCCTTCCATACCGCACACCGCAGCCTTGCCGTGTACAATATCGGCACCCGACGTAGCGGCTGCATCGTACAATAGACGGAGAGCGTTAGGCGGAAGCTCATCGTCCGGGTCGGCAAAGGCGAGGTATTCGCCCGATGTCGCATTTACCGCTGTCCGGCGCGCTTCAAGCGTACCGAGGTTTTTACTATGTTCCAAAAACACGAGCGGTAGTCCGCGCTCCTTAAACCGCTTTGTATATGTTTTAATAATACCCCGCAGTTCTTTTGCACCGGGACTGCCGTCGTTTACAACGATGGTTTCAAAAAGCGGCGCTGCATCCGCCTGCTGCAACACGCTTTCAAAAAACCGCCCGATCAGCTCCTCTGTCCCGTACACGGGAACGCAAAGGCTTACAAACGGCTTATGCCGTGCGGCACGCCCAAAGCGTACCGCACGGCGTTCTTTAAAACTCATCCGGCGGTTTAGTACCACTCAAAGCCGGATCCAAGCTTTAACGTTTTAGAAAAGCTGCCGCCCGAATTCCTTTCGGATCGCAAGGATCCCGCCAAATCATATTCCAATATCTTGTCGGTATTCTTCAATACATCGGGCGAGCTGCCGAGCGGCAATCCGCCTTCACCCCATGCACCGTCCGAGGCGATGATGAGCTTAATCCGTTCGGCTTCGTCGTATTTTACGGCAATAAAGCGGTAAAAACCGTAGCCGATTTTGTTCGCATCGTCCCAGTCTTTTTTTGCTAATACAACAGCGTTTCCGGACAAGCTGCCATTCGTGGTGCCGATTTTATACAGTATGCCGCTGTTTTTAAAAGCATCCGTGAAATAAGGAAAGCCATCCTTTTTCTGTATTTCGCACGACTTCGACGAAAGAGCGTACAGCACACCGTCAAAAACCTTCAGGTTATTAATTGCTTCACCGTATTGGATGCGGATATTGCCTGAAAAGTGTCCGTAGTCAATCGGATTATCTGAGGAATCTGTGTACTCAGGAGCATTATCGACAAGGGTAAGTTCGCCGTCAAAACTCGCGCTGCTTTTTTTGTATTTTTTTATCTTCAGCCGATATTTATCAATACCGTCGTGTTGATACGTTTCTTTTACACCGACAAACACCCCGTCCTTATTTGCAGCAAGAGCGGTAAAGAAAATTTTATTCGAAGTAGAATTAATATGCACGTCATACGCTGGATCTTGTGTTGCCGTACTAAATGAAGTATCATGCCAGCTATATCTTTGTATGTGCTTATTTGGACCATCCTTATATGCATAATAGAGAATGTTCTGCCCGTCGGAAATATCTACCGCAATCGCAGAAACATCAGGGGCTGCCAGAGAAGCATCCACACCCTGCGTATCATACGAGCCGTCTTCTTTCAGCGCAAACCGTCTAACATTGTAACCAGAACTACCTTTCCACAAAATATACAGATTTCCGTCTTGGTCATAGCAGAAAACATCGGTAGGCTTTTCAATAGGACTGGAGTTATATTCAAAAAGCTTATTCGTCCCTGAAAATGCTTCCGTTCCGTCTGTACTTATCCAATAGTTCATGGGGGAAAGAGCCATGGTAGGACTTTGCTTCTCCCACAACAGCGTCTTTGTACTGGACGGATACTTCGGCTTTTCATCATACCACGTAGCACCCGTATCGCTAAATGTCAGCGTCTTTGTTTTGCGGTTGAACGCGGCGATGCGGTTTTTATTGCCCTTGATATGCCAGTTTTCGTTTATATAGCCGATATTTACGCCGTCATCAGCAATGTAGATATTTTCTTCGTCATAGCCGATAAAACCGACGGGATTGGAAAAATACTGTGCATTAAAGGCAATGGGGTCTGCGGTTGAAGCAGCAGGATTAAGCCCTGTTTCTCCTTTTTTTGTAAGCGTACTGCCGGAGTAGGTATAATGTACGAGCTGACCAAGTGCGTATAGTTTTCCGTGATGCAATCCCTGCTCTTTAAGCAAGCAGTACACACCGCTTTTGTCGGCAAATAGTCCGGTACACTCAGTAAGATTATTGCCGAAGACACTATCCGTGCGAAGCTTATTTAAGGGATTTCTCGATGCTTGCGATTCAAATTTTAAACGCTTAGCACCGGAATGACCGGACGCATCTTCAAATTCAAACTTACAGGCAAACAAGGTATTATTATTATTATTATACACAGCAAGCATTACATCATCATATACTGCAACGGCACTGGAACTCGGCACTGGTACCGGCAGAGACGGGAAGACATCGCTTTCAAAAGATTCAAACGAATGATCTTCTTTCTCCTTGAAGCAATAGACGGTATTCTTCTTAAATAAAAAGATATAGTTATCGTCCTGATGAATCGCTATATTATCAATATCACCGATAGTAACACCGGACGGCAGTGCAGTAGTAAGATGTCCACCAAATCCGGCATCTTCATTTCCCTCCACATCAAAGCGTTTAAGATGACGGGTGGAAGAAATATCGTCATAGAGAACATATAGTCTACCGATACGATCGCGTGCAGTGCGCGGTTTTGTGCCGATAAAAATTCCATCGAGCAGTTTTTTACCGTTTTGCGTGCTCAAGGATACGATATTGCTCCCTGAATGATCTTTCCCGGTAATAGAGGACAGCAGATTGGCAGCACCTTTCGGCGTCTTCGACAGCTCCAAATCGATGTAGTTTATACCCGGTTTTACCGTGTGCGATTTCGTTTTACTCCACGTACCCGTCGCGGTTCGAACGGTCGCACGGATGACGATCTCGACACCGATCGTAACTCCCGTTGAAAAAGGAATGGGGCCTTCGTCAAGTATACGCCCCGAAGCATCGGTGATCGTAATCGTCGTATTGCTGCCGTCGAAGACGGGCAAGCCCGTTGAAGGGTCGGCGGCACGCTGCGGGCCGGCACTGCCGACGCGAACTTCGGCAAGTTCTTTGCCTCCGTTTACGTTGAAATTACAGGCGCTCAAAAGAATACAAAACGCCGCCGAAACCGAAAACAGGTTAAAACCGATTTTTTTCATAAGCTTCCTCCGCTTAAAACTGTTACAGGAACATACAGCAAAAATTCAATCAAAAAAAATTCGAAAATTTTTTCACCCGTGCGCAAGAACACGTTTCTTATAGTATAACGTAAAATCAAAAAAATAACAATTAATTCCAACTATTTCACAGGGATTACGCATGAGAATCTATATTCCCCAAAAAATAACCATTACCGTAAAAAATCGGCTACACTCCCGGC
>NZ_CALHGC010000323.1 GCF_938029485.1 uncultured Treponema sp.
CTTCTCTGTCCACACTGTCATTTTTTACCGCTTGACCTTTCATTATTTTACTTATATCATAAAAGGGAACCTCTAAAAACTTCCGTTTTTAGAGGTTTTCCTTAGATTTATTTGCGATGTATTTTTTATAAATTATTACAGTATAACAATTTATAAAAAATACTCGTCGGGCATCTCTAAAAGCTAACCGAGTTTTTAGAGATGCCCAAAAGAATTTGATAGAGGATTAGAAGAGTATAGATCCTTGAGTTTTGATAAGTAAGGTGATGCGAATGAAAAAGTTAAAGATACCTGCCGTACCGTCGATTAGAAGATTACCGTCCTATTTACACATAGTAAAACAAGCTCAAGCGGATGGGTTCCCCTATATTTCCGGAACTGTTATTGCGGAAGAGTTATATCTTGAACCTATTCAAGTGCGTAAAGATTTGGCGATTACCGGTATTATCGGAAAACCGAAAAAAGGCTATCCGGTTGATGAACTCATTGCTGCTATCGAACATTTTCTCCGCTGGGATACACTGCAAAAGGCGATCCTTATCGGAGCAGGAAATCTTGGAACTGCGCTCACCGGATATCAGGGATTTAGAGATCACGGATTGGAAATTTGCGCGGCTTTCGATAGCGACAAAAAAAAGATCGGTAAAAAAATTCACGGTATTCCGATTTTCGCAATGAACGAATTGGCGGAACAAATTAAGACTTTGCATCCTGCTTTAGCGGTTTTAACGGCTCCTTCACCGAGTGCTCAGATACTTGCCGATCAATTGGTTGAAGCGGGAATCGACGCAATCTGGAATTTTACGAATGTTAAAATAAAAGTACCCGACAATGTGCTTGTGCAGCAGGAAGACCTTACCTCAGGGTATGCGCTTTTAGGCGTTATGATGAATACCCGTATTCAACAGGCAAGTGAATAGTATTGATTTTTTCAATAGGAACTCTAAAAGCTTCAGTTTTTAGAGTTCCTCAATAGTACATACATGGGACTTTAAGCAAGGTACACGGTAAAGTCCCTGCATAGAACACATTATGACGCCTTCAGAATCTTCGCAGCAAGCAGTCCTTTTTTATAACCGTCTTGTGAAGCGGTATAAACACCTAAAAAAATATGCACGCCGCTTGGGCATTTTTGCCTATCGGCTATATGATAAAGACATTCCCGAAATCCCCGTTGCCGTCGATCTTTATATTGAAGATGCAACCGATCATATATTTGCCGTGCTTACCGAATATGAACGGTCTACGTATAATAATTACACTAACAAAGAGGGGAAAACAGCGGCTTCTTTTTCGGAGTTGACGGAAGCGCTTTGTGCGGCTTTACAGATTCCGCCGGAGCAGGTGTATGAAAAATGCCGTAAGCGGCAGCGGGGTGAGGCTCAATACGAAAAGATTGCCGATACGGGAAAGCGGATTATCGTGCGGGAAGGTAAGTGCCGATTCTTTGTTAATGTATCCGATTACCTCGATACCGGTTTATTCCTTGATCACCGTCCGGCTCGTTTTGTCGTTGCCGAAAGCGCTGCCGGTAAGTCGGTGCTCAATCTTTTTTGTTATACCGCTTCTTTTTCCGTTCATGCGCTGGTAAGCGGAGCGCGGCGAGTATGCTCGGTTGACTTATCTAAAAACTATCTGCAATGGGCGTATGAAAACGCTCAACTGAACGGCGTTGACGATCCTGCCCGCTGTACATTTGTGCAAAGCGATGTCCGCCTCTTTTTGGAACAGGCTGCCAAGCGGAAAGAACGCTGGGACATCATCATCTGCGATCCGCCGACATTTTCAAACTCGAAACGGACACCTCAATTTTTCGATGTGAACCGGCATTGGCAGGAATTAATCCGCAGCTGCTGTAAGGTGTTGTCGGCGGAAGGGGTGCTGTATTTTTCCACCAATTCGCGGACATTGCGGTTTAACGCGGCGGAACTTTCGGATAGGCCGTCTGACAGTCTGGGAGCGGATAGGTTTGTTTATCAAAATGAGCCATTTACCGTGCGGGACATAAGCGCTCAGTCGA
>NZ_CALHGC010000324.1 GCF_938029485.1 uncultured Treponema sp.
CAGGCAAAATAGATAAAAATCGCGGAAAAATTGAGACTGTGAGACCATTTGAACCATCTTCAACTGTTGTACATCCGTGTACAACAGTTGAAGGCGAGTTTTGTGCGTGCACAAAACATCGCTGCTGTATGGAACTACTGCCATCCTTGGCAGTTCTGGTCGAATAGTTTCAATTTTTTTCGCGGGGTTACTAAAAAACGACCTAATGCGTTTACCTGCGGGAAATCCCTCAAATATTGACTTTATCGTTCATTTCTGCTTTACTAAGCGGATGAAAAAAACGATCATTTTTACCGCCGTTATATTCGGTTTCTACATAACAGCATTCGGTCAATCCATTACCACCGCAAGCATATTTTTTGCAGGGATGTCGGAACAGTACGCCACACTCTCCGATTACACGGCCAATCTCACCGTTTCAACCGGTTCCGGCTCAAGGGTGCAGACAATGGAAGCGACGGTATACTTTAAACGGCCGAATCGGCTGCGTATCGACTTTACCAGACCGAATGAGCAGGTTATCCTTTTTACCGGCGATACGTTAACCATTTATGTTCCCTCGTACCGGATGGTTTTAAATCAAACGATCGAAAAAGACTCCTCAGCGGGCGCTGCCAACCTTGCAACGCCTCAAGGCCTCTCGTTATTGAAACGCTCATACACCATTGCTTATGAAACGGGAGCCGCGCCTCAGCCGTTGGAAGAAGGTTCGTCCGAACAAGTTGTCGTACTTGCGCTCAATCGGCGTTCCGCGTCGGAAACATTCAGAAACATCCGGCTTTTGGTCTCACCTGAAACGAAACTGATTAGACGGATTGAAGCATGGCCTATTTCCGGCAGCAAGATCACATTCGACTTTTCAGCCTACCGATTAAACACGGGGATTCCGGATTCCCGCTTTTTATATGATATACCGCCTAATGCGGATATGCTGAACAATTTTTTATTTGAAGAATAACGGAACGGCAGATCCCGCCGCAATAAGAGGACTCTAGGAAGGAATAGATGCAGGATATAGGCAATGTGTTAGAAAAAGCACGTAATGAAAAACAGATAAGCCTTGAGCAGGCTTCACGCGAAACGAATATTGCACGCCGGTATTTAGAGGCGCTTGAAACCGGTATGTATGAGGTGTTTCCCGGAGAACCCTATGTTGTCGGTTTTTTACGGAATTATGCGGAATACCTCGGCTTAAATCCGAATGAATGCGTTACACTGTATAAACAGGCAAAGATACAAGAAACGGCCGTACCGCCCGAAAAACTTATCCCACAAAAGCAGTTTACTATTCCCCGCGGCGTTTTTATCGGCGCCGGTACGGTTATTCTTTTAATAGCAGTATTTTTTATCGGCAAAATAATGATTACCAAAATCGGTACGGCAATGAAAGACAAACCTGCACAGCCGGTTAGACAAACAAAAATTATTGAGAAAAAAGAAAATGCTTCCTACACTCTTTCACAAGAGGTATTTGAAAAACGGCTGTTTACCGGCGATACCGTTACGCTTCCGATCGGCGAAAAAGAATATCAACTAAAAGTCGAAAAAATCGCCCCCGAATTATACCTCGCAACGGATATCGGAACGCAGATCATTGCATTAGGTCAAAGTCTTGTGCTTGACCTTAACGGCGATGTTACCGGCGATATAAAAATCTCCGTTGAAGATATCGACACATCCGATGAATCAAAGGGCGCTTTGGTAGAAATACTCACCACAGGATTCTCGGAAACGGCTCCCGCAGAAGCATCTACTATAAAAATTCCCGATCAGGCGGCTCGGCCCGAATCTGCAAAATACAAGGTGCTGTTCGACGCCGGCTCCGCATATCCGGTAACCTTAAATGCGACATTCCGAAGCTATTGCCTCTTCCGCTATGAACAGGATAGAGCCAACCGAGACGAACGGTACTACCAAAAATCGGAACAGCTGACGGTTCAGGCAAATAACGGTATCCGTATCTGGGCGTCAAACGGAAACGCCGTTAAGATGCAAATTATTGCAGGCGGAAAGACCATTGATATAGAAGTCAGCCGGCCGGGCGAGGTTATCGTTAAGGATTTAAAATGGGTCAAGGATGATGAAACGGGACACTATGCATTTGTGGTAATGGACGTTGACTAGGCGTTTCTTCCTTGATCAGCATGG
Source organism: uncultured Treponema sp. (assembly GCF_938029485.1). Classification (GTDB taxonomy): domain Bacteria; phylum Spirochaetota; class Spirochaetia; order Treponematales; family Treponemataceae; genus Treponema. Next base: position 2,149 of record NZ_CALHGC010000324.1, read on the forward strand.
GTGCGCTAAAAATCAGGTAGACGGAGAGCTGCTCATCGGTATCTTAACCGATAACGGCTGGCAAAAAACCGCCGAACCCGAAAAAGCCGATCTCATCATTATTAATTCCTGCGGCTTTATCGAACCGGCAAAACGGGAATCGATTGAAGCCGTTATAACCGCCCGAGCAGCCTATCCTCAAGCAAAAATTTTGCTGGCAGGTTGTTTGGCGGAACGGTATGGCGACATCTTTAAAACCGGCTTTGAAGAAGCCGATGCCTTTTTCGGCAACGGAGACCTATCGCAGCTTCCCGTACTTATCGATCGGCTTTTTCCGGATACGCTGCAGGCTGAACTACTACCGGCCAACGATCGGCCGGCGGTATCCGGCCATAAAAAAACGATTGCAGTAACAGCCCCTTCTATCTCACCCCATCCCGCGGCGCAAAAGTCCGAATGTTACCAACCGGTACAGCCTGCCGTGCATGGCCGTCCGTTCCTCAAACCGGCGCAACGAGGCGTATGCTGCGGGCCGCGCCCCGAACTGCTCAACTTTCCACGCTCAGCCTTTATCAAAATTACCGAAGGCTGTAATAACTGTTGCTCATTCTGCGCAATACCGCTGATACGCGGCGCGGTAAGAAGCCGTCCTATGGACGGCATCGTCAACGAAATACGGGAGTTCGTGCAAAAAGGATATAAAGAGTTCAACCTTATCGGCCAAGACCTCGCCGTATACGAAGCTGCGGCACCGCAGGAAGTTTCGGGATTAGCGCAGCTTTTACACGCTATTTCCGGTATCACAGGAAAGTTCAGCGTGCGGTTGCTTTATATCCACCCCGATCACTTCCCGCTTGATATACTGCCCATTATGACTGCCGACTCCCGTTTTCTCCCCTACTTTGACATACCCTTTCAGTCCGGCTCCGATCCCATCATCAGGGCGATGAACCGTTGCGGTTCTGCCGAGACCTATCTCAAGTTGATAGAAAATATCCGCGCAGCTTTCCGCACAGCGGAAAGCCCCTACGGGGAGGCGGTTATCCGTACCACCTTTTTAACGGGCTTTCCGGGAGAAACTCAAGCCGATTTTGAGCGGACGGCAGCCTTTTTGCAGGCAGCCCGGAGCCTATGGTCGGGAGCATTCGCCTATTCGCGGGAAGAAGGAACTAAGGCTGCCGATATGAAAAAACAGGTACCGGCAAAAATCGCCGAACAACGCAAGACGGCCCTCAACGAACTGCAATTAAAGATTACCGAACAAAAGCTCGCCGCTTTTTGCGGGCTGGAAACGGATGCCCTTATCGAAGAGATTATCCCGCAGGAACACAACAGCGAAGAGGAAACCGCACAGAGCTGCATTGCACTCGGCCGGGCATGGTTCCAAGCACCGGAAGTAGACGGTGCCGTAGTCGTCAATTTTTCCCAAGCGCAAAAAGACAGCGAAGGGCAGCCGATAACTGCCGGCAGTCTGGTTCGAGTACGGATCATCGCCCTGCGCGGAATCGACCTCGAAGCGGATGCACTCTAAGCGGTTGGTAACAAAGATAATCGTAACCGGTATATTTCGGCTTCGTTTCACCTTCCATTAGAGCACTCCTAAGAATTTTAGAACAATAACCGCAAAAACCGCCCCAATAGTACATCAAACAACCGTTTTAAGAATAAGCGGTTTCCATTCCCTTATTGACATAAAGCCCCCCTTAGGAGTAAAGTATTTATTAGCGGGAACGTCCTGCATAGAACCGTTCCCGCTGTCCTCGCTAGCCGATTATTAACTTAATAATCAGTGCTACAAGAACTTGGATAACGCCTGCGATTAGTAATAGCGATACTTCTCGCAGGTATTTTTTATCCAGTTTTTCATACCTTACTCCTTTAACAAGAATTGAACTTCGGCGCAACGCGCCTAACAGTTAGAGTATCGTGTATTATCCGTATTGTATCAACAACTTTTTACAAAATACTCCGGCAACCGAATGGGGTCTATGATATTATTAGAAAAACTGTCCCTTAAAATTTAACAACTGAACAAAATATGAACTTTGGAAGCTGTTGCACTCCCGACTTGACCTTTACTTGACCTTTTAAAAATCAACTAAAAGCAATGATTTGATAAGTCTATATACAGCAAGGAATAAAATTTCGGGATGGAGGGATTTGAACCCCCGATCTTCTGGTCCCAAACCAGACGCCTTAGCCCCTAGGCTACATCCCGTTCTGCGGATTTGCCGATAAAAAGAATACGGCAGAAAGCAGTTAGTTAACAAGAGTTGTAACTTTACTTAAAATAAAGTATCCTGTCAAGCGGACGTTAGGGCAAATACATCAGACATTTTTGCATATCCCCGCAGAAATACTGAGGTCGTTCAACCAGAATTTCGCTGCTTCGCAGCTCAAATGGTTGCTCAACCTCAGTATTTCTGCGGAATTTGATTTACTTGTCTGATGTATTTGCCCTTCTCCTAAAAATAAACTGTGCGAAATTTTAGATAAAATTTCGCACAGTTTTTTAGAAACAAGAAGAACCGCATCAGATGAATAAAGCACAATCTGTGATTTTTGAAAAGAGATTTTCCGTCAGCCTTTTAAAAATAGGAGGTGCAGATGCAAGGCGCAAGAGCAAATTAACCGCAGGCGTATCTTTGATACGTTGAGGATTAATTTGTTTGCAGCAACGCAGAAGATGCCCTCATATTTTTAAAAGGAAACTGATGCGGT
>NZ_CALHGC010000325.1 GCF_938029485.1 uncultured Treponema sp.
TTCCATACGACCAAAAAAACGACGATTGCGAGATTCATTCCCGCGAGAGCGGTCTTAATGGTGTTGATGTGATTTTGCGAGGAGAAGCAAAAAAACGTTTCCCGTTTTGTATTGAGTGTAAAAACGCAAAAACTATATCGCTTGCCGAATGGGTAAGACAAGCGCAGGATAACTGTAATGAGCGGGATAATTGGTTACTCGTTATTAAAAGTCCTATCCTGCCAATGAAAAAAATAGCGGTAATGGCTTTGTCAAAGTTTGAGGAAATTGCAACCGATATACTGCAAGGTTGATTTTTACGCATATCTGATGTAAAATAGGTAAAAGAAGAATTCAAAAAAACTTATACAAGTATCATACTGACCAATGATATAGTTAAAACGGTGGGGGAAAATGAACGGACGTTTTAATCGTATCTTTGAGTATCTTAATCGAAAAGAAGATGAGCAATTTTCGGGAAGCATAAAATTGAGCTTTGAAAGCGGGATATGCGTCGCTATAAGCGAAGCAAACCGGCACGATATTCCTTTGACAAAAACGGAAAATGATAACGTTGCCAGTAGGTGCCTAAATATGGCGGAAAAGCCCGATTTTAACGGCGCTGTGGTGTTTGTTTTTCAAAGTGGGAAAATTGCGGAATACTCATATTCAAAAACATACAAAGGTGAAACTCTCAAAAAGTTTTTAGGAGAGTAACATGCAAATATGCCTTACATGCGGGAAAGCAATAAAGTATATAGCTACCGGTTTTAAAACAATACAAGTTTGCGATGCCGAAAAAGTTGAGATTGTATCGGAAGGCGGGCATATTTTGAAAGGCTATATGCGCCATGTTTGCGAAGTGGAAAAGCAGGATGCGCAGAATGACAGAAAATGAAGAACTTGCATTGCCGGAGACGCCTGCAGAAAAGCCGAAGCGGCAGCGTAAAAGCAAGCCCAAAGATACATTTTCAGTTACTCTTGAAGATGGGAGTGTAATAGACCTTGATTCCTTTGATTATGGGGACGTAAAGCTGACACAAAAAGAAAAGCTGTTTATTCTCTGGTACACGTATCCTGCAAGTAGTTCTTATCATGATTCGGCAAAATCGGCACGCAAGGCCGGATATTCACAGAAAAACGCCCGCATGAGCGGGTATAATTTACGCCATAATCCGAAAATTGCGCCGCTTATCGCACAGTTTGATAAAGATGTCGTAAAAACCGGCATTGAAGATGCCTATCATCGAATTATTCAGCGGAAGATAGCGCGGAGTGAGTTTAAGGGGCTGGATTTTTATAACATTGAAAACCACATAGCAGAAAACGGTAAAATTCATACGAGTGTTACCATTAAAAAACCGGAAGAACTGACCGAAGAGCAGAAACTCTGTATAGACGGGCTTGAGTTTGTCGGGCAGCAGTCAATTCCAAATTATAAATTACCCAACAGAACCGCCGAAGAAAATAAGCTCATTGAATTGTACGAAAAGATAAACGGTGAAGGCAACAAAGAAGGGTTTGAAGTGGAGACAACGGCGGAAATTATAAAAGGAAACCTGCAAGTCAAGACAAAGCTTATCAGGGCAAATGCAGAGATAACGGAATTATCAGGACTTCGAGACAAAGCGGAAGAGAGAACGGAAGAGGACTAAAGCAAACAATGAAGCTATGGACGCCGGAAGAAAAATTAAATTATGTCTATGCATTTATGAAATATCACGGTGAGTCGCTCACGCTGGATTTTTGGCAAGATGATTTTATACTAAACAGAAACCGTTATATTTGTCTTCTTAAAAGCAGGCAGACGGGGTTTTCTTTTGTTGTTGCAATAAAAGGCTTGGTAAAAGCATTAGACCCTGCACGATGTGATTATACCAAGCAATTTGTTTCGTATAACATGGAAGATGCACAAGAAAAAATACGATATGCAAAAGAGTTTTACGAATCAATTCCGAAGCGGTATAAAAAAAAATTGGTACATATAACAACGACTATGTTGGAGTTCAAGGACTATAATTCAAACACAACAAGCCGATTGATAAGTCTTCCGTGCCGACCGCCGCGCGGTAAAAACGGTGATATATGCCTTGATGAATATGCAATTTATACACCGCGCCTTTCAAAAGAAGTGTTCACGGCCGTTTCATTTTGTACGCTTCGGCGAGGGTGTATCGAAGCTGGTAGTACTCCACTGGGAGCCATTGGCAGGTTTTATGAAATTTGTACGGATAAAAAAAGTTTTCCCGGATATGACCGCTATCTTATTCCGTGGTGGTACGCAAAAGTTATGTGTACCGATGTAAAAGAAGCGGTAACACAGGCAAAAGATATGCCGACAGATGAGCGGGTACGCAAATTCGGTACCAAAAACCTTTTAGACTTATACAACAATACAAGCCTTGAGGATTTTCAGCAGGAATGCGAATGTACATTTGTCGATAGTGCGGCAAGCTATATTTCGCTTGATTTGATTTACGCCAATACGCCGGGAAGACGGGATAGTGATATAATACCTGCAGAATTACCCGATGATGAATATTTTTCCGATAAGTATAACTTTGAAATAAAAAGCTATAAGGATGCAGATTCACTTATTGCCGAATACAATCCGCGAAAACACGGTTCGCCGCTTTTTATGGGTTATGATGTTGCAGAACTTCATGATGCTACGGCAATCTATGTCATGGGAATAAAAGACGGTAAAAAGCGGGCGCTTATGCGGTATGAAAAAACATCCGTTGCTTTTGATGAGCAAAAAGCAATCGTAAGAAAACTGATGAGCTCCTTGCCGATATACCGCGCGTGTATTGACTGTACGGGGATGGGGTCGCCGATTCATAAGGAACTGCACAAAGAATACGGAGACAGGATAGAAGGGATAAAATTTACCCTGCAATCAAAAGAAACGCTTGTAATGGGTGTGAAATTTGGGCTTGAAAGAAATGAATTTGAGCTTGAAAACGATAGAGAGTTTCATGCGCAAATCCACTCGATAAAACGCACTCCGTCAACTGGCGGCAGCTTCCGCTATGACGCGGAGCGAACCGAAAAAGGACACGCCGACAGCTTTTGGGCGTGGGCATTGGCGAATCATGCAGCAACGGCACAGATCAGCACTCCTAACTTTTACGACGAATACGCTAGAAAAAAGAAGGCTATCGTGGTAAACTCTGATTATACAGAAGAACTCTTAAAAAATCCGCAACAACCGCTGACACGGAAACGCGGAGAATCCTTAGCGACCGTTTTAAGGAGAGTTCGAGATGGCAACAAACGATAAAGAACTTGCACTGCTTCCTGCAGGGGTGGAGCCGATAAGCGTACAGCGTGAAATCAGCAGGCTTTCACGCATTACAAAACGATTTCAAAATACAGATTTTTTCAAAAAGACAGACGGGCAAACTGCACAGTCTTCATTTTTTGATGAGCTTACAATAGTCAATAACGTCTACGGAAACTTGAAAACGGCCGACGGGCATTTTAACCGCGAAGTCGATTGTCAAACATTGCGCCGCGTATCTAAAAAAGCATGGATAATCAATCTTTGCATTACCAATGTTCAAAAGAAAATGAAACCGTTCTTTAAGCCGTCTACAAACCGCAACCTCCGGGGCTTTATCGTCAAAAAATCAGGAGAGGATGTTGTTAAGGCTGCGGGGCAGAAGTCAAAAGAAAGAACGATTATAGAGCAGTTCCTTCTTAATACCGGATTTGATAAAAATACCGATCGCGATAATCTTTCACGGTTTTGCACAAAAATCGTGCGTGATGCGCTTGAAATTGACCAAGTTGCAACAGAAATCGGTTATACCAGAGCCGGTAAACCGTATGCGTTCTGGGCTGTTGATGGGGCTACGATAGAAAAAGTTTTGCCCGACCAAGAAAACCCGTACAATATCAAACACGTTCAAATAATCAACAGTATTCCGAAAGCGTTTTACCCGGAAGGGACGCTGATTTTCGACTATCAGAATCCGAGAACGGATATAAACTATTCTTTTTATGGCTATTCGGTTGTAGAGCAAGCGATAGACCTTATAACAAGCACCATTAACGCATTTACCTACAATTCGGGCTTTTTCACGGAGAATAAATTACCGCGCGGTATGCTTTTACTTGACGGAAACGCAAGCCAAGAAACCGTAGAGCAAATGGAAGACTATATAGCTGACATTATGAGCGGTTCCCCGTCGAACCAATGGCGGGTGCCGATTATTCCGGCAGGGAATGGAACCGGCGGAGATGCGAATGCTATCAAATGGGTGGCTTTGGGCGGTACAAACAAGGAAATGGAGTTTCAAGGTTGGCTTGACCTTCTTATCAGTGCGACGGTTTCACTTTTCGGGTGCAGTATGGAAGAACTTGGGCTTCATAGCTCAAAATCACAGCCGGTTTTTGAACGAAATGCAGCACCTGAAATTGAGGCGAGTAAATCGCTTATTTTAGGCGATATGCTTTCTTTTATACAGCAGTATCTCAATAAAATCATTGAAAAAGTATTTCCCGGATATGAAATCGAGTTTGTCGGCTATGAGCGGGACGACCCTAAGCAAATTCTTGACCTGACAAAAGGCGAACTTGAGGCATACAAGACCGTCAACGAAGTGCGTAAGGAAAAAGGTTTGCCGCCGCTTGAATCAAAGTGGGCTAATGAATGCCCTGCGAACCCGCAGCTGGTACAAATGTATCAATCGGAGCAAATGGACGATACCGGCGCAATGGAAGACCCCGAAGGGGGCGCGGACGGCGGCGACTGGGACGAGGTCGGTAACGGTGAAAAAGAGAGCGGAAACAGTGAGCCTGATTTTGGAAGCCGTGAAGAAGAGAACGCAGAATCGGAAAACGGCAATAGCGTTAATAAATCATTGATATACGTATTTTAGGTGAAGTTTTTTATGATTTTTAATAATAAAAGACATTACAACAATGTCAATAGAAACATTGAAATTAAAATAAACGACATCACCGAAGGGAACCGGATAGCGAAGTTTGCGCAGCTTGAAAAGTGTCTTACCGGCGGTGTTCCTGAATATGTTCCATCGGATAATACGCCCGCTTTACCCTGTGTGAATATCAGAATGAAAGACTTTTCGAGTGAGCGGGTAGAAAAAGCATTACGCACAATGGCAATATCTTTTGCCGTTCCGCTAAAAAGTGCAAAAGGTGAAGTCTTTTTATACAAAGCACAGGAAGATTTAACCGATAAATGGTGTATTTTCTTTTCCGAATTGGTAAGGAATACGTATGACTTTGTAACCGATTATTTTGACTTGCCTAAAAAAACGGTCATGTTAAAATCCGTTCTTACTCATAAGGGTAAAATTCTGTATTACCCTGAAAACGGAGAACCGATAAAACAATCCGATTGGGATAAGTTTGTAAGAAATCTCGAAAAGTTTTTAAACCGCAATATACAAGACACGGAAAAGAAAATCATTCTTGAGTCCAATTCACTCGGAAAAATCCTTGACCGTATGCTGAAATACAACACATTGGAAGCCGTAAAAGAATTACAGCTTGAAAAGATCACGTATCACGGGAAACGTTTCGACTGGATAAGTGAATCCGTGAAGAACATGAAAAATGCTTTCGGCGCTTCTTTTACCAGACAAGAACAAGCGCGTATTGAAATGCTTACACAATCGGCGGCAATAAAGATAACGAATGTTACAGATAAAATGTGCGGCGACATAAAGCAAATCCTCATTGACGGGGTAAAAGGGCATAAAAGTAAAAGCGAAGTATCACAGGCATTGTTTGACAAAATGGTAGGCGATAACCGCGATTATCAGCGGCTGGCAGATACGGAAATTCAGAATGCCGTAAACAATTCATTTTTACGCGAGGAAGTACAGAATACTCCGGATGGTCAAAAAACATACTTCCAACGAATTGAAGTCATAGATAGCAATACGTGTAAATATTGCAAGCAAATGAACGGTAAAATCGCTGTGTGGAGCGATAAACCGCTTAAAGATGAAAAAGCGGATGACGGCATAGCTGACTTCGTTATTTGGGAAGGTAAAGAATGGAATGGTAGCACTCACAGTTTTACGACCGGCGTATTTCACCCGTATTGCCGCGGTACATGGGTGCGTTACGACACTGATATTGACAACGCACGAATTGATGCGCTTGTCGCAGAGCAAAGCGGACGAGCAAAAAAATGGAACGATGCGGTAAAACAGGCAAAAGAAGAATACAAAAAGAAGGGCATTGAAAATCCTGACGATACAACGAGCGGTTTTACCGACCGTATAAACGAGTTATACCATAATAGCGTTCAAAAATCATTTGGAAAAACGAAAGACGGCTATATATACAATTTGGATAATCCGACAGAGAAATTCTATTTTGATTTAAAAAATGCTTTCGACAAGTCCCTTACCTATAGCGGACATAAATTACAAGGGCGCACAACTTTTGCAGGGCTGAAAATAAGTATAGAAAATCGCAAAGGCAGCATACGGCGTGGTGTAGATAGCGACGGTCATAAGTGGGCTATTAAAATGAACTATGACTACGGCTATATCCGCGAGACTGAAGGTGTAGATGGTGATCACGTAGACTGTTATTTGGGTGGCAATGAGAATGCACGCAATGTCTATATCATTCATCAAAAAATACCGGGCACTAATACCTATGACGAAGACAAATGTATGCTCGGCTTTAATACGCTTGAAGAAGCAAAAAGAGCGTATTTTTCGCAATACGACAAAAGCGGATTTTTCGGCGGGGTTGATACGGTTCCTATCGAAGTATTCAAAGAGAATGTGCGGCTAAAAAAATGGCGCGGTAAAAAACTGAAGCATTTTCAAGATTGTCAATAGAAATTGCAAGGATTGATATACGAAAATTTACTTTTAAGGATATTGAGGGAGGCTATTTATGATAAAAATTAAGTTTTTGGAACGCTGGTGGGCTAAATGTGGCGAGATAAATAAAGCGCGTGCCGTTAAGTATATCCGCCGCTATCCTAAGAAAACGGGTAAAGGCTATAACTATGTTTATAAGGATAGCTGGAAACACCCGTTTAAAGCATTGCTTGAGTGTTTTGGTCTACAGCAAAAGAAGATTGAGGAAAACTATTCAAAGCACGAAATCAAAAAAGAGTTCGGAGCTGACAAACAGACGTTTGCCGCTCACGTGCTTGAATATTTTACGAATAAAATAAAGTGGGATAATCTTTTTTCAAAAAAGGAAACCCGCGATAAATATAAAGAACCGGTGCAGCAGAAAACGGTACAAGAACGCGCAAAAAGCACGGCTGAAACCGTTGCAAAAAAACCGGACGCTGATAAGATGATTGTAAACCGTTCTCTTATGCGTAAAGTCTGGAGTATTTACAGTG
>NZ_CALHGC010000326.1 GCF_938029485.1 uncultured Treponema sp.
AAATCATATAAAGCTCGTCATTCTGATGGATAAAAGTTCCGGCACCAAACACGCCGGAGTAAAAAACCGATGGGTTGAACGACTGCAGTTGCATATCGAAAAAGGAGCCGCGCAGTTTGCGCATGGCTCCTATGATCCGGCACTGTTTCATATTCTTTCCAATAATTATGTTGAGGGGCTTTTAGAAATTGCACGCCATTATAAAAACGACGAATGGGCAATGGAAATGTTCACGTTAATGAACCGATGTTATTATCACGGAGTTGAATCGTTGTAATCCATACTTGTGGCATAAACAATGGAAGAGAAGGAGCGGCAAACCGCTCCTTATTTTAGGTTATAATACTGAATATATATTCAATATTATTTAGTTTTGAGTTGATGGATGTTAGCACTTGATGATGATAAGGAGTTATTTGAAATGACTGAAAAAGAATTGAAAAAGCCTATGGCGGATAAACAAGTTGGAGCGGCGTATGTTTTTACGCTGGCTAAGGCGGAGCGAGGAAAATTGGCTACGGGTATGGTACTTGCAGCGATCGGCTCGGTGTTGTCGTTGGTTCCGTACATTGCGGTGTACCGGATTTTGGAAATGATTATTGCTCGGTCGATGAGTGCGGAAGCGCTTTTACATTGGGCTGTTATGTGTGTTGCAGCAGCAGCGGTACAGGCAGTGTTGATGTCGATTGCGGGAATTTGTTCGCACACGGCGGCATTTAATACGATGCATACGGTAAAGATAAAAGTCTTGCAACATATCTCGTATCTGAATGCAGGCTTCTTTCAAAAAAATGCAGCGGGTAAAATCAAGACAACCCTGTTCGATGACATCGATAGAGTGGAAGCTTTTTTAGCGCACAGCACTTTGGAACTCACGCAGGCGGCGGTTGTTCCCCTTGCGATGTTTGTATTTATGCTGCATCTCCATTGGCTTATGGCATTGGTTATGCTCGTTCCTATGCTGCTCGGTATTGCCGTTCCGATGATGATGATAGCGGCAAGTAATTTTTCGGGATTGGCAAACGATTTTGCAAAGGATATGGAAGCCTTGAATGCATCGGCTACGGAATATATTTCTGCAATGCCGGTGATGAAGATGTACCGCGTAACAGCCGAAAAATTTCAACAGTATAAAACCGCTTTACAGACGTATACCGTTTGCTGGAAAAAGATGTGCACCGCTTCGTGTAATCCGCTTTCGGCAGCATCGGTTATCTTGGATTCGGCAATCTTATTCACTCTGCCGACAGGAGGGTTCCTTTATGTAAGAGGCTCGCTGTCCGTTTCTTCTTTTTTGATTTTTATTCTTTTGACGGTGTGCTTTTATACATCGTTTTTAAATTCGGTTACGATTGCTATGCAGTCGATGGAACTCGGCGGCGGACTTGCAGCGGTTAAAAAAATTTTGGAAGAGCCTCAGATGAAAAGCGGATCAAAAACGCTTCCGCTAAACGGCCGTTATGATGTCCGGTTTGACGGTGTTTCATTTTCGTATGGAGAAGACGGACGGAACGCTTTAAATGATGTTTCGCTATGTGTAAAGGCGGGAACCGTCAACGCCTTTGTCGGAGCTTCCGGTGCAGGCAAAACCACCGCCGCCCAGCTTATCGGACGATATTGGGATAGCTCTGCGGGCACTATTTCTATCGGCGGTATTCCCGTTACGGAACTGCAAACGGAGAACCTTATGGCGCTTACCTCGTTTGTATTTCAAGATGTGTTTTTATTGGAAGATACGCTGATCGAAAATATTCGCATGGGAAGTGCCGCTTCTTTGGAAGAAGTACGCAAGGCAGCACAGGCAGCTCAAATTGACGATTTTATTATGAGTTTGCCCGACGGTTATGAAACGAAAATCGGCACAGAGGGTGTAAAGGTTTCAGGCGGAGAGCGGCAACGGATTTCTATTGCGCGCGCGTTAGTTAAAAATGCGCCTATCCTCATTTTTGATGAAGCAACTTCATATTCGGATATTCAAAATGAACATAAGATCCAAGTCGCATTGCAAAATTTGCTCAAAGGAAAAACGGTCATTATGATTGCGCACCGTCTGCACACGATAAAAAATGCGGATACTATTTTTGTCTTTGAAAAAGGCAGCATCGCTGAACAAGGCAGTCATACTGAACTGATGAATAAAAACGGTTTGTATGCACAGATGCAGCGCACGTACATATCCGCTCTCAACCACGGTACTATAAATGTAAAGGAGGAAAACTGATATGTTAAAACTGATTGCACATATATTAAAAGAAAAACGGAAAGCATTAAGGCTGCCGATTATTTTAATGTCGCTTGATTCCGTGGGCGGTATGCTCTTATACATTATGCTCTATTTTACGGTGGTCGGATTAGTACGTAACACATTAACCGGAGAAATTATCATTACCTATTCGCTGATTTGTTTAGGAGCGGTGGTATTCCGTCTAATTATTTACCGCACGGGTTACTACCTCTGCTTTGCTCGCGGGGCGGAAGTATGTGCGCAAATGCGGCTCGATTTGGCAAATCACTATCGCGCGTTAAGCCTCGGCTATTTTAACCGGCACAGTTCAGGTGCTCTTTTGGAAACCCTTGTAAAAGATATTACCAATTTTGAACTGATCATTACGCATACGATTCCCGCACTGGTAAAAACCGCGGTAACGGCAGCGCTGATTTTAATCGGTATGTATTGTATCGATGTTCCCTTGGCGATAGCGCAAACGGCAGCTCTCCTTGTGCTTGTTCCGTTTTTGCACTGGGGAAACAGCTTGGCGGAACATTTCGGAAATGAAAAGCATCGACTCACCGCTCGTATGATTTCCATTGTGCTGGAATACATTAAAGGAATAAAAGTGTTTAAGGCGTATAATCTAACCGGAGAGAAATTTGACAGAATGCTGTACTCGTTGGAAACGGTAAGGAAAACCAATATCAAAGCGGAAATAAAACTTTCGCTGCCTGCTGCCGTCTATTTTATAGCAGCTCATTTTTTACTACCGCTTGCTCTTTTATCTTCGGTATATATTCTGAAGAGCGGATCGGTCAGCCCCGAAAAACTCACCGCTTTTATGTTGATGAGCCTTGCGCTTTCGGGAGTATTAATTTCATTTGAACACGCATACGGTTTACTAAAAGGTTTAAAGCCTGCGGCGGAACATGTGCAAAAAGCGTATACGGCTCAACCCCTACCGTGTTTACAAACCGCTGGAACTGCAAAGGTAAATACCGGCACAACGGTGGGAGAAACAAGGCAGGAACAAAGTCAGCCTTTTGACGTTTCCTTTGAAAATGTTTCATTTTCTTATCGAGAACCGTTCCATACGTTTCAAAGCCAAAGCGGTGAATCTAATACCGAACGGGAAATAGACGGTGCAAAACAAACAGCGGTACTGCATTCTATTTCTTTTGAGGCAAAGCAGGGAACGGTAACTGCTCTCATCGGCCCGTCAGGTTCAGGCAAAACCACGATTGCCAATTTGATAGCCCGCTTTTGGGATCCGCAAAAAGGTACGGTTAAAATCGGCGGAAAGGATATAAAAGAAACAGAACCCGATACGCTTTTGCAGTCCGTCAGTGCGGTATTTCAAGACAGCATTTTACTGTCGGACACCATTTACAATAATATTAAAATCGGAAAGCCCGATGCTTCGGAATCGGAGGTTATCGCTGCGGCACAGGCGGCTCAATGTCATGAGTTTATCAGCGAGTTGCCTGACGGATATAACACCCTGCTTGCGGAAGGCGGAGCGGCTCTTTCAGGCGGCGAAAGACAGCGCATTGCTATTGCCCGTGCTCTTTTAAAAAATGCACCCATCGTGCTTTTAGACGAATCGACCGCCTCACTCGATGCCGATAACGAATGGAAAATCAACACCGCCTTGGATACGCTGATGCAGGGAAAAACCGTCTTTGTCATCGCTCATCGGCTGAATACCATTCGCAATGCGGATCAAATCATCGTGTTGAAAAACGGCCGCATCGAAGAAAAAGGGACTCATACGGAACTTATGCAAAAGCGCGGCACCTACTTTGAAATGATACAAGAACAACAAAAAGCCGCCGGATGGGAAG
>NZ_CALHGC010000327.1 GCF_938029485.1 uncultured Treponema sp.
ATAGAAATTTTACATACATTAAAAAATATTCAGAATGAAAATAAGAGTACATACAAACAGCACTACAATGATACCAATTTTATTTTCCAGTTGCCTAATGGAAATAATTTAGGCAAAGGATTTATTTCAACGTTTTACAGGAATATAAAAGAAGTAGTAAAAATAAATGCTCCTATACACTCAATGCGACATACCCATATAACCTGGCTTATTGAAGATGATGCAAATCTGAAAAGTATACAATACAGAGTTGGACACAGTGATATAAAAACTACACTTAATATTTATACTCATGTGACTGAGAAAATGAAAAAAGATGTGGTGGAAACTACTAAAAAATTTTAAAAAAATTTCGTGCAAAAATAAGGCAACCGCCTGAGACATCTCCAATTCGGTTGCCTTAGTGTGTAGAAAAAGCTGTAAAATTAATTTAATAAATAGCGGCGGTTCCTTTTATCACGACGCCGGTTTTTCCGTTCAGCGTGATAATATCGCCTGTTTTTAATATGCTTGTTGCCTCGGAGGCGCCTACGATAGTCGGCTTCGACAAGTTCATTCCCATCAAGGCGGCGTGTCCGCTCAAGTTGCCGTTTTCAGTAATGACGGCGCCTGCCCGCTCGATAAAGGAATTCATTAAATCGTTGGTGGATTCACTTACGATAATATCTCCGTCTGTAAAGTCGGTCAGCAGATCTTGTGCAGAACGGATAACCTTTACCCGTCCGGTTACAACCGATTCAACGCCGGTACCCTTACCCTTCAGCAGTATCTTTCCGACGGTTTCAACCTTCAACAAATTTGTCGAACCGGCAAGGCCGATCGGAACTCCGGCGGTAAGCACGGCGAGTTCACCCTCTTGTACAAACCCATTCTCTTTTGCGACGTTAATGCACTGTTCGAACATCTCGTCGGTCGATTTAAAATAGGACGTTACAATCGGGTAGACGCCCCAGTTAAGCGATAACCGGCGTGCAGTTGCTTCGGACGGCGTTACGGCAACAATCGGCGCCTTGGGCTTGTATTTTGAAAGCGCCCGCGGCGTTTCTCCCGAAGAGGTTGCGGTAACGATAACCTGCGCATTCATTTCCAACGCCATAGAACAGGTTGCGTGCGCGATGGCATTCGTAATAGTCAAAGAATGCTCCCGCGCAACCGCACCCATAATCTTGTCGTAATTTAAGGAATTTTCGGTTGTAACGGCGATGCGGTGCATCATCTTAACGGTTTCTACCGGATATTTTCCCGCCGCCGTTTCTCCGGAAAGCATGATCGCGCTGGTTCCGTCAAAGATAGCGTTTGCGACATCGGTAACCTCTGCCCGCGTCGGCCGCGGATTATGCGTCATCGACTCAAGCATTTGGGTTGCCGTAATTGCCGGTTTACTTGCCTTCAGTGTTTTGCGGATAATCATCTTTTGCACGAGCGGAATTTCTTCCGGCGGAATTTCGATACCTAAATCGCCGCGGGCAACCATAATGCCGTCGGAAACTTCAAGTATTTTGTCGATGGAATCGACACCTTCTTGGTTTTCAATTTTCGCAATAATATGGATGTTATTCCCGTTTTCTTCCTCCAAGACCTTGCGGATGCTTAAAATATCAGCAGGGCCACGGGTAAACGAGGCTGCGACAAAATCAACCTCATTTTGAGCGCCGAACTTTAAATCGGAAATATCCTGTTCGCTCAGGAAGGGCAGGTTAATTTTTACTCCGGGAATATTGATACCCTTATGATTCGATACGGGGCCGTCGCTCATGACGGTACAGATAATATCGGTGCCGTTATCGATCCGCTCGACCCGCAGTTCGATTAAGCCGTCATCTATAAGGATGCGATTCTTAGGCTGTACTTCCTGCGCAAGGTTCTTATAGGTTACGCTGCATATTTTTTCATCGCCGACAACATCGCGCACGGTAAGCGTAAACTGTTGTCCCTTGCTCAGCTGCACGGAATTTTCAGCGAAGTTTTTCAGCCGTATTTCCGGCCCCTTGGTGTCCAGCATAATCGCAATCGGCAAGTTGAGTTCCTGCCGAATCTTCTTGATACGGTCGATACGGATCCGGTGCTCCTCATGCGTACCGTGTGAAAAATTAAGGCGGCAGACATTGAGTCCTGCCTTAAATAATGCACGCAGTATTTCTTCCGAGTCTGAAGCGGGACCAATAGTACAGACAATCTTTGTCTTTTTCATATCTTCTCCTATCGAATCTAAAAGAAAACCTCTAAAAACTCCGGTTTTTAGAGGTTCCCTAAAGCTTATCCTTACTCTTTGCTTTTATCTTTCGAAATAGCGTCAACCAAGATGGCGATTGCACCGTCTCCGGTTACGTTACATGCAGTTCCGAAGCTGTCCTGTGCAATATAGAGTGCGATAATCAATGAACACATCGTGTCGTTAAAGCCGAGAATGGACTGTACAAAACCGAGCGCTGCCATAACTGCGCCGCCGGGAATACCGGGCGCGGCAACCATTGCGACACCCAAGATCGCGATAAACGGAAGCATAACGCCGGCGTTTGCCGTTTGTCCGTGCAGGATGAGGATCGCCATTGCACAACTGGTAAGGGTGATGGTACTTCCTGCAAGGTGAATGGTTGCGCAGAGCGGAATAACAAAGTCCGCAATTTTTTCCTGAATACCGATTTTCTTTGCGGAAGCGAGCGTTACCGGTATGGTTGCTGCGGATGATTGAGTTCCCAATGCGGTAACATACGCCGGCAGCATTGTCTTAATCGATGTAAAGGGATTCCGTTTTGCAATCGTACAGGCAATGATGTACTGGATAAGTATGATAATAATATGCAGTGCGATAACGATGGCAAATACTTTGATGAATACTTTGAGGATGAGTCCGACCTGTCCCGCATGGGTCATGTTGGTAAATACGCCTAAAATATGAATCGGCAGAAGCGGAATAATGATAACTTCGATAACTTTCGTAACGATATTCTGAAATTCGCGGGCTGCATTCTTTAAGGTTTCCGAGCGGGTTACCGCAATACCGATACCGAGAACAAAGCTCAAAATTAACGCGGTCATAACACCCATTAGCGGCGGCATATCGATGCCGAATAAACCGGGCAACAGTGCATCTTCAGGGTTCGCATGAGAGAAAATATCCGCGTGAGAGGTTAAAAAGAAGGGGAAGAATATGGAATCGGTTACAAAGGCTAACGTACCGGCAAGCAGCGTTGAACCGTATGCAATACCGGCAGTGATGGCAAGCAGCTTCCCTGCATCGGCGCCCAAATCCGCAATACCCGGAATAACAAATCCGAGAATGATCAGCGGGATAATAAAGCTGAGGAAGTTGCCGAATACCCCGTTAAAGGTTGCCAAAATTTGAACAGGCAACGGCAAATGAGTGGAGCGCGTCAAGTTACCGATCAAAATACCGGCAACGATTGCAATAATAAGACGCGGCAAGAGACCTAATTTTTTTGTACTCACAATGAACTCCTTTTTAAAAGTATCAGGACATCTCTAAAAGCTGACCATTTTTTTAAAAATGCCCATATCTTTTTATAGTGTAACTGACTTTATTTCACTTGTCCAGTTTTTTTTGATATTCCGGCGCCGTGATGTACCTCTTCTATAATTTTCTTCAATAGTATATACTGCTGCATCCGATAAAAGCTTTAACGGCTCAAAGTTTTACAAGTTTTTTGATAGCAAAAAAGCAACCGGTTTTTGGGGCAGCCCTGTTCCCAAATCAATCAATAAGAAGAGGTACACTATGGAACTCACGTATAAGGCAAAAACGGCTTGGGAAAATCTCACCGAAAACGAACTTGCCGAAATGCAGGCTCTTTCTCAAAACTACATCTCGTTTTTAAATACCGGAAAGACCGAACGCGAATGCGCGGCTTATATCATACGGCAGGCAAAAGAAGCCGGTTTTAAGCCGCTCGAAGAGGTCATAAAGAGCGGAAAAGCGCCGGCGGGTACAAAGGTATATCTCAATAATAAGGATAAGTCCGTTGTGATGATGGTTCTCGGCGAGGATATCATGCAGGGGATGAATATTGTCGGCGCCCATATCGACAGTCCGCGTCTTGATGTCAAACAGATGCCGCTCTATGAAGATTCCAACCTCGTGTTTTTAAAGACCCATTATTACGGCGGCATCAAAAAGTATCAGTGGACTGCAATTCCGCTCGCTATTCACGGGGTTATTTTTACCAAAGAGGGCAAGAAGGTTGAAATATGCATCGGTGAAGATGAAAACGATCCTGTCCTCTTTATCAATGACCTGCTCATCCACCTTTCAAAAAAACAGCTGCAGGAAACCTTAGCGGAAGGCATTACCGCCGAACAGCTTAACGTGCTGGTCGGAAATATGAAACCGGCAACACCTGATGAATCGGATGATAAGAAAAAAGACAAATCTAAAGAGGATAAAAAAGGAGATAAGGCATCTCCGGTTAAAGAAAATATCTTAAAAATTTTGAATCAAAAATACGGCATTACGGAAGAAGATTTCCGCGTTGCGGAGCTTGAGATTGTCCCCGCAGGAAAGGCGCGGAATGTCGGGCTTGATAACTCGATGATTGCAGGGCACGGCCATGATGACCGCGTATGTGCCTATACCACACTGAAAGCGATACTCGAAGTTTCGGGCACTCCCGCAAAGACCGCCGTCGCCCTCTTTGCCGATAAAGAAGAGATCGGCTCGGTCGGTAATACCGGCATGACCGCGCTCTATTTTGAAAACATGGTCGCAGAGATTGCCGCCCTGCAAAACGCTCCCTGCGATTTAGGCGTGCGCCGCGCATTTGCCAATTCCTGTATGCTGTCGGCCGATGTATCCGCCGGTTATGACCCCGCGTTTACATCCGTATTTGAAAAGCTCAATTCGGCGTTTATCGGCAACGGTATCTGCATCAATAAGTATACCGGTTCCGGCGGCAAGGGCGGTTCAAACGACGCAAACGCAGAATATCTCCAGAAAATCAGACGCTTGTTCGATACCAATAACGTTGTGTGGCAGACGGCGGAACTCGGCATGACCGACGCCGGCGGAGGAGGTACGATAGCCTACATCCTCGCTAAGTACGGAACGGAAGTCGTAGACTGCGGAGTGCCGGTATTGTCGATGCACGCTCCCATCGAATTGATCAGCAAAGTCGACCTTTTAATGGCCTACCGAGCCTACAAGGCGTTTTTAAAAGCACATTAAAGCGAAGCGGAATCTCTAAAAGCTGTGGTTTTTAGAGGTTTCCGGTTAATCGATTTTGGGGATGGGGAGTGATAAATACGATGTATCCTGAATTACAGCAGGCCTTTGAAAAAATGATCCTATCGGCATCGGGCTGGCGCAAGGTGTTCGCTCAATCCGGAAGCGAAAACGACGGGGCGCCGGAGATTTCCGCCGTCGACCGCGATATTGTTTTCTTTGCGGCTCAATCATTTGCGGAATTTTTACAAGCGGAGTTTCCGGCAATCCGCACGGTAGTCATAGCCCGCGACAGCCGCCCCACCGGAGCAGCGCTTTTAAAAGAGGCGGTAACTGCGTTTGCAGCCGCTGGGAATACTTCTGCGGCAACAAGCTCGGCTGCACTAGCGGTACAATCGGTTGGGATAGCCGCGGCGCCGGAGATTATGGCGTATGCACGCTCTACAGGGGCGGCTTTCATGTATATTTCCGCAAGCCATAACCCCATCGGGCATAACGGCTTTAAATTCGGATTGGATACCGGCGGCGTACTGGACGGAAGTCAATCCGCGCGGTTGATAGCCTTATTCACACAAAAATGTGCCGCTGCCCACCAAGATACCGCAGCTGTCCTGCGCAAACAGGCTGCCCCGGCACCGGTGCAAGCAGTGTTTGAAGCGGAAGCGGCGCATAAACAAGCGGCGCTTACGGCCTACAAAAACTTTTTACAGGAAGTTATTGCCGATTCAAAAGACGCGGCGGAACAAGCGCGGTTCTTTGACGGCATTCAAGCTCAATGCACCGCGCTTGCGGCAGCAGGGAAGCCGTTTACACTGGTTGCAGATTTTAACGGCAGCGCCCGTGCCGCTTCGCTTGACCGAACTTTCTTTGAAAAGCTCGGTATGCAGCTTGTCGGTATTGCGGAAAAAGCCGGAAACATCGTCCACGGTATTGTTCCCGAAGGGGGGAACCTTGCAACCTGTGCAGCCAAGATCGAAGAGCTGCACCGGAGCAATCCCGCACAGGCGGAGAACACCTTGTTCGGCTATATGCCCGATTGCGACGGAGATCGCGGCAATATCATCTACTG
This sequence comes from uncultured Treponema sp., assembly GCF_938029485.1. Classification (GTDB taxonomy): domain Bacteria; phylum Spirochaetota; class Spirochaetia; order Treponematales; family Treponemataceae; genus Treponema. The sequence continues at coordinate 6,246 of NZ_CALHGC010000327.1, forward strand.
GGATGAGGCGCAGCAAAAAGCGCTGATCCTTGAAGCGCAGGAAGTCTTTGCACTTTCGGTCATCGCAGAACTGAGTTATCTGCACTACAGCGGTAACATCAGCGCGCCGCTCGCGGTTACCATCAACGGGCCGACTTCGCTCCGCATTAACGAAATCGCAAAAGCCTTAGAGGCGGAAGTATTTTACGCGGAGGTAGGCGAAGCTAATGTAGTAAACCGAGCGGAAGATGCGCGCCGGTACGGTTATAAAGTGCGGATACTTGGCGAAGGTTCCAACGGGGGGAATATTACGTACCCTGCTGCCGTTCGTGATCCGCTCAATACGCTCTTTGCAATCAGCAAGCTCCTGCTCATAAAGGATATGCCTGACCGCTCCTGCCCGTTCCGTATCTGGTGCGAGCGGTCGGGGCAAACGACAAAATACCGGAAAGATTTTACCTTTGCGGATATTATTGCAACGCTTCCCCGCTATTGGACAACTCCGACGCAGGAAGCACGTGCACTGATGCATATCCATACTACCGACAATATCGCACTGAAATCGGCCTATCAAAAGATTTTTATGCAGGAATGGGTAGATAAAAAACAGTTGCTGCAAGACCGGTTCGGTATAGCAGCCTGTAAAGTATTTGCGTATAATGGAACGGTTTGTACAGAAAACCTCAGGGATTTTGGGGTTTCCGCAAAGGGCGGCCTCAAGGTGCAGTTCTATAATGCAAACCATACGCCGATTGCCTTTATCTGGATGCGCGGTTCCGGTACCGAACCGGTATTCCGCATTATGGCGGACATCAAAGGACATGATCAGGCAGCGGAAGAATATCTGGTACAGTGGCAGGGAGATATGGTACGCAAAGCCGATGCGGCGGTATCGGAAAAAAAATAGGGAAGGTTTATTTTCAGCGGTACAGATAGGTACCGCTGAAAAACACTGCGAGTTTGCTTACGCAAACGTCGCTTATTAAACATGTGCGCTTTTCGCGCACGAATTCGCCTGCCTCAAAAATTGATATTTTGTTCGGCTGTCGAATTTATGGGAAGGATAAAAAAATGGGAATTCGCGGAGAATTATTTACCACTCAAATTCCGGTAGAGAACCGGACATATTTTTTTAATGTGAAAGAGAATCGGATGGGCGATGTTTTTTTGCAGATTGTCGAAAGCAAAAACACCGACGGCGCCGGTTTTGACCGCCATGCAATTGTTGTATTTCAGGATGAAATGCAAACCTTTTTGCAGGGGCTTAACGAAAGCCTTGAATTTATCGAAAAAAAGCGGAAAGAGCAGCTCAAAGAAAAACGGGAAAAAAAGCAACGGACTACCCCCGCAGACACCGCAAGCACGGAAAAAAAGAAAGTCATCAACAAGCGAAACACAAGCACAAAACCGGCACGGAAGGTACGCATCGTTAAAAAAGACGATGCGGAATAAAGAAGGTTCGGTTTATATAGAAAATAGCTTCTTAAAGATCGTTCAATAAGAAACGGTTATATCTTCAGAAGACACATCGACAAGTATTTTATGCTTTTCAACAGGTTGTGAAGCTTTCTCAATCTTTAAAAAATAATGATTTGCAATTTTTTGAATAGAATATTTAGAGCTGCCTATAGTTGTCTCTTCAATAGGTTGTAAAACAATGTCATCGGACTTAATACTTCTGAAAAAATAACCTTCAGAATCTCCACTGGAAGCGGAGATTCTATCGGTTGCTTTTTTTGTAATGTTATTTGCAAGTATATTCATTCCGTTATCAAGAAATGTTATACTTATAGGCAGAAAATTATGTATATTGTATTTTGCAGGTTGTAAATTAGCTATAACGTATTTTTTTGCAGATATTTTTTCAAGCACGTTATGATTTTTACTTATGATCTTTACATTTTCTCCTTCATAATAAAAAGCGATAATAGTTTGTTCTTTTGCTTTTAATACAATAGTATCGTTGTTAGTGTTTGGTGCTTTTTTATGGTACAGCAATAAAAGCTCTGCCGGATAATCGCTGTTGTTTTCAATAATGCAATCAAATGTAGGTGGCGGGCAAGCAGTGCAGATTAGTAAAAGAAAAAGAATGGTAACAGGTAAGAATATTTTTTTCATAGTTTAGTCCTTACTTATAAATAAATAAGAATAAAATTATCCTCAATCACTATATTGATTTTAGATGTTTTTATTTTGCCGCCGTCATTTTCGGGGAGATG
>NZ_CALHGC010000328.1 GCF_938029485.1 uncultured Treponema sp.
TAGGGTAGCCGTATATGCCCGCACTGATACAGGGAAACGCAATCGTTTCACAGTGAAAGTCTGCGGCAATAATGAGTGAGTTCCGGTAACAGCTTGCGAGCAGCTCCGGCTCCCCGTGCTTGCCGTCCTCGTATATCGGCCCGGGCGTATGGATAACGTATTCAGCAGGGAGCTTATATCCGCGTGTAATTTTTGCCTGTCCTGTTTTACACCCTTTGAGCGCGCGGCATTCTTCCAATAATTCGGGGCCGGCAGCGCGGTGAATAGCTCCGTCAACACCTTCTCCGCCGAGTAATGAGGTGTTTGCCGCATTGACGATTGCATCTACTTTAAGTGTTGTTATATCTGCACAGATAATTTTTATGGCCATAACTTCCTATATATTTATATTGCCGAATACGGCATATTTTTGAACTAAAAAAAACGGCAGCCTATCTCTCACCGGTCGAGGGATAGGGAGATGGGCGAGGACGGCTGCCGACAATAATGTAAAAATAGTTAATCTTCCCATCCTATAGCGATCGAAACAGGTATCCTTATTTCGGGATCAATAAATTTCGTCATATTTATTGAATCGGTATTATTCGCTGCTGCTATGGAAGCCGATTGGGTCGCTCGTAATGGATTATCGGAATCGCCGGTTGCCACAGCTACCGGAGCGGTTACTGTGCCTGTTTGACTCAAGGTACTGAACTCGCCGGAGGTAACCGTTTGCGATATTCCGATACCGGTGTCCGATTCAAATTGAACGGCTCCATGATCTACGAGCAAATTTTGTCCGTCAAATTCAAAACCGGTACCTCGTACGGAAGCGGTTGCTGTCGGACTTTTCACTTTGAACTCTGCTTGTTCACCTTTACGAGGGGTCACTTCCGCCTTAACTCTGCCGGCCATTAAGAACATTTGAGTTTTTGTAGTACCCTCGGATTTTACCAATTCTTCAAGCGATAAACGAGTGACGGGCTTTACCGTCAGCGTTGCCGATTCCGTTTTAAGAATGGCAGTGCTTTTAAAACCGGTTGAAATGAGAGAACCTGCAGGTAAAACAGTACCCGTCTTTGCAGCGACCCAATCTTTTCCGGGCAATTTGTATTCAACCTTGCCTGCAACTTCCGTAATCGTTGCCGTCAATGCCGCTGCTGCCAATGATGAAATTCCTGCGATGCAAAGTATGAGAATTCCTAAAGATTTTTTCATAATAAATCTCCTAAAATCGGTATTCTATAGGGAATCATAAAAAACAAGATTGTTACCGGTTCCCTATAGTTTTACGGTAAATGTCAATTCAGTCAACCAGCGCACGTTGTATGACTGAATAACTTCTTTATTGGGCACGAATATACCGCCTGTGAATGCCGCATCAAAATCATCATAGAAATGATACGCTATTTTCGCCGATAATTCGGATCCGGTAATTGTTAGTGTATTCGGCGAAGTTAACATTGCGTATGATAATTGCGTTAAAAGTTCTTGTATCGGTTGAACACTTGCCGTAAGAACTCCCGCGAGCATATTACTGAATCGATTTGCCAATCCGTCGGCTATAACGGTTTGTTTTATATCGGTAATAGGTACAAATGCCCGCATTCTTTTCGTGCCGTCATAGCCGCCTGCAGCCCAATCGAGCTTACCGGTCAGTGTAAAGTAACGCCACTCCGGCTTGAAGTATTGCACGGCAAGTCCCGATGCAAAGGAATAAAAGAATTGCGTATCTTCACCGAATAATATCACACCCCAATACCGCCAGTTGATATTCTTGCCTATCCGTCCGTGAATATACGGTATGAGGTATTGCGTATGTGTCCTTCCGGTTTGTTTGAGTAAGTCGAATTGTCCCAACACATCGATACCGAATGTATGTGAAGGTATTACTTCTTGGAAAGATGATGATAGTAACAGAAATAACCGCTGCGGTGCGAGCACTTTATTTGTATCATCCATTCTGTCTATATCGTCTTGATCTATTCTTATTTTTGCATCATGCTTATATGTAATGCCCGTATAACCGAGTGCAAAGCTTATATCCGTATTTTTAATTGTAAGGCCGAGCCGCGCTCCGTCAAACAAACCTTTTAAAATCTTCTTGGAATATTCGTTGAATGATGTACGCCCGACCGCCCATTGCAGCCCGATCCTGTTAAAGGCTGTATTGCCCGACCACTCCGTTCTTGTCACTCTAAAATCTTGAGAAATTGGGAGTAACTGTATCATCCCCTTCGGTTTAATAGGAAAAATACCCGAAAACCGCGCTTCGCCGGAAATATATATCGACGAAAAGCCGCCGACAGGAAATTCAACAAAGATTTCCGCCGCATTTGCCTGCGAAACATTAACAACCTTATCGGTACCGTTTAGTCCGGTGGTATCGAAAAGGTTCACACCGAAGTCCACGGCGGACGCCTGCATTGTAATGCCGCTTACTATGATAAGAAGGGTTAGTATCCGTTTCATTGTTCACCGCCTTGTACCGTATTGATGCGGCTGAATATTTGCAGCATTGTTGTTCCTGTCATAGATGCGGTCGGATTATTTTTTCCCTGAATAACTGCAAGGTACCGCAGATCCCGGTAGGCGTACCGCGGACACGGATAAATGCGGTACATCATGCCGCCTTTTACATCAAAGGCCTTCATCAATAAAAAGGCATAGGTTTTTGCCGGTATCACATCATCCGCCGTAACCGAATCCCGTATTAAATGTTGATTTCCGCTTTTGAAGCGGTCAAAGGCCGTATCAAAGTCAATCTCATCGGAGCCGGCATTCAAAGCGGTCTGTATCAGATAAGCAGCCTGTCCGAAGGTTGCTTTTTCAGTCTCTAAAATTTTGTCTACCCTTTTAGCCGATTGACCGAATGAAACAGCGGCAATAAAACAAACCGTAACGGCCATACAAATAGTGCGTTTCATTCTATTCTCCTTTATAAAAATTTCAAAAACAAACTTTTTAGCACATTCCCATTGTATAACTCGTGTACATATCTTACTATAGATTCAACAGGGAGTAAAGAGTGAAGAAAAAAACATCTTGGCCTTCGATTGTCATACCGTGCATTATCGGGTTTCTGACTGCGGGAGTGTATCTATTCCCATTTTGGATCGGTGTTGAAAACCGGTTTTATGATTTCTTTTTAGGATTGAAGTCCGACGTTAAAGAGGATCCTTCCATTATACTGTTGGATATCGACGATGTGTCCATCGAAAGAGTCGGTCTTTATCCATGGCCCCGTAATACGATTGCAAAAGGATTGGAAACGCTGACGCAGCTCGGTGCAGAATTTGCGGTATTCGATATTGAATATATCGATAAAAGTCCGATGAGCGTAGATTTTCCCTATTTAAACGGCACATTAAAGTCGGAATTTGACGCTTCTTTTGAAGAGATCGGCTCAAATGTGCAGGATATTTTTGCGGCGCTTGCCAATAACCAAATCACGCTGCCGGAGGCCGGCATATACGGCAGCGAATTGGTGGATTTAATCGATCACTCGCGCGACACCCTCTACGAACATACGCAGCAGGTTGCGATAGAGAACGACAGTTATTTGGGGCAGGCAATGCGGCTGTTCGGCTCGTCGTTCATTACCGTTAATATGCAAACGGATATGCCTAATGAGGATGCGGCGGATTTATATACGATTGCGAAGGAACGGTTTGTCTATCCTAAGATCAAGGTTACCTCTCCACTGTCAGGCGATCGGCACAGCGCTTTGATACCGATACCGGAGATCAGCCGGATGGCTGCGGGCGCAGGGTTTACCAATGTATATATCGATAGCGACGGCGTTAGGCGGCGTATCCGTCTGACCGATAATATCGGCGAAACGGTTTTTCTGCAGCTTGCCTTTTTTCCGCTGCTGCGGAAGCTCGGCTCTCCCGAAGTTATTCTCGATAAAAACCGTATTATGCTGAACGGCGCGGTGTATGACGGCAAAGAACAAAATGTTTCAATACCGCTCGATTCAAACGGTATGATGCTGATCCGCTGGCCGAAAAAGAGCTATCAAAACAGCTTTGCTCATATTCCTTTCTATCTATTGGTCGATTATGCCGAAACCGGAGAAAAGACGGCGCATAATTTACGTCTGCTGCGGGCAAATCAAGGCTGGAATCTCGGCCCCGGATACGCGCCGATAGATGCGTGTATAGGGCAGTGGACGGAGAGCGAAGATTTACGCCGCGCAGCCCTTGAATCCGGAACTCTGCAGGATAAAGAGGCGTGGCTTACCGCCGTGCACGCCTATTGGGATACGGTAAAAGGCTTTTTTGAAGCGGATTACGGCACATCGGTAGCACTGTTGTTTGACGAGGCAAAACAGGCGGGGAATCCTGAGGATGCCGAACTCTATGATCAGGTAAAAGCCGATTTTGTAGCGCTGTATGCAAATGCGGCAGCATCCTATTCCCGCCGCACGGAGCTTGAGGCGGCGCTTGCCGGTAAGCTTAAAAATGCCTTTTGCATCGTCGGTTGGACAAGTACCGGTACGACGGATATCGGTGTTAATCCCTTTCAAAGCGAATATGTGAATGTCGGCACTCATGCGGCGGTCGCCAATACTATTTTGCAGCGGAATTTTTTACGGCAAGCGCCGGTTTGGGTGTCGGCTCTG
>NZ_CALHGC010000329.1 GCF_938029485.1 uncultured Treponema sp.
GACCGGTTCCTTCGGCTATTTTGTCAATATCAAAGCCGAAACGTTTAAAAGCCGCCGCCGTTTCGAGCTTTGCTTGGCGGGAACCGCGGGCTTCTCCTTCAGCAAGGCCTCGTTCAAGTCCTTTCCGCTCCGATTCGCTTATCATCGATAGCCGATCGCTCTCATACTCCCACGCTGCTTCATACCGTTTCCGTTCTTGCTCATCCAGATAAAAAATATCCATCACTTGGTTCGCTTTTGTCATTACCGCATTTCCTTGTGCTAACATTGCTCGCTCCTCCTTGTCGTCCGTTTTGATAAACATAAGCCATTTCTCTAGGCTTGTCAAATTATCTCTTTGCAGCTTTGTTAAATCCAAAAAGTGAATCTCCAATAGTTCATCTAAGAGTGTTTGATCTTCACTTTCCCGTATCTGATAGATCGAATGGACTTTCCGACTCAGCTTAAAAGGGCTATTCAGTACATTGATTGCAATACATTTTTTTAAGTTTGTATACTGTAAACCGCTGCTGAAATGCTCATGGATCAGTTTAGAGCAGTAGAAAATGCTGCGTTTCGGGTAATAGTCAAAGTACGTGTTTTGCATTTCTACATCGATTTTGCGGCCGTCGTTTAAGCGGATTTTTATGTCGAGCCGACCGGTTTTCTCTTTATAGAAACGCGGAAGCTGTTCGGTATTCTCGATACGGACATCCTCAAAATCATCTTTCCCCAAGCTCGTAACCAATGAGATAAACTCGATCATAATATCTTTGTTTTCTTCGGTACCGAAAAGCTTTTTGAATGCATAATCGTTTCGGGCGGTAAACCGCAATGGCTGAGTAATAATAGATTTTTTCATCCTCACCTCCTGCAATCCTTATATGACTTTCGGGGGTTTTTGGCTTGAAAAATGAGGAAAATTCATCATTTTTAATTAAAAATTACTAACCGGAAATACGGCGGACATCAGGGGTGGCGGCGCGGACGGACTAAACATCGCATCGTTCACTATGAAAGGCTCCGCAACCGTTACCCCGTCAACGGGCGGCGAGCAGTGGATGCAAGGCAAAAACGACGTGTTTTTGCCGGTCAACGCCGAGATAACCATTGAGGGCAACTTGATTCCCGTAGACGGCGGCGAGGCGGCGCGCATTACGCCGCAACGATATGCGACGATAAATCAAGTGCTTGACGGCGCTATAACAACCGGCTCAAACTACACCAAGTTTACGGTAACGCCGAACGGCACCGAGCTGTGGGAAATAGGCAGCAACGGCAAATTGAAGAGGAAGTAAAGGATGAGGGAAAACTTTGTGCGTTCTGCGAATCCTGTAAAACGCAGGCGGCGCAGAGACACACGCACAAAGTTTCAGGTGAGTAGGCAGCCGGTATCAAAGCCGGAAGCCGCCTTACTTTTTTAGGTGGAATTATCATCATAGACGGGGAAATTAAGGAGACCGGCGGAGACGTTTTCCGGGTTTTAAGGGGGAAAATGGTTGAAAACGGCACATCCTGTTCCGTTTTCAACTCGTCGGGGCTATCGAAAAGTAGCCGACTTTTGAGACAGCCTCTAGTTTATCGCTTCGACCTCTGCTTGGGTAAGGCCGGTCGCTTGCGCTATTTTTTGTATGGAATCGCCTAATTGTTTTAAGATACGTGCCGTTTCGAGCGCTTTTTGGCGGGAACCGCGGGCTTCGCCTTCTGCAAGGCCAAGAGATTTGCCGCGTGCCTCGCCTTCCTCCAAAGCATCCATCAGTACTGCCGGTAATATGTGATATTCTTTCCTCAGCTGTTCGTTGCGTTTTACTGTTTGTATCATTTGCTCTATCCTCCCTGTATATGCTGTCGTTACTTTGCCGGTTTTTACATACTGTAAAAAGCCTTGTAATTCCTTATTATCCGTTGTCATAAATGCACCTGCATTCAGTATAATCTTTTTGGTTCCATCTTGTAAGAGAAAATTAGGGAGTATTTTCTTTTTTTCCGATAAAAAGAAAATACCCCCT
>NZ_CALHGC010000330.1 GCF_938029485.1 uncultured Treponema sp.
CAAATCGGTCACCGAAAAGCGCGGCATAGTAAGCCTCAAACGCAGCAGCCCCCTTCGTTTGTTTTGGCGGTTCTATGGGTGTAGTTCCAAGCTGTTTTGACCGCTTCACGGGCGCCTCTCCGGGTCGATTTGACCGCATGAAGCCGGAATGTCTTTAGCCGTACCGGATTTTGCCTGCTCTTTATTTGTAAACGGGGCGTCGTTTAAACATACCTCCGTACAAGCCTGCCAGAGGGTGTCGGGCTGCACAGGCGGGGCTTTAACGGTAATGTTTTTGTGCGTAACCGGATGGATAAATGAGAGCTTATAAGCATGCAGGCGGATACCGCCGTTCGGGTCGCTGCGCCGCGCACCGTATTTTAAATCCCCCTTGATCGGATGCCCTGCGGCTGCCATCTGTATCCTAATTTGATGCGTGCGCCCCGTTTCAGGACTGATACGGATAAAATCGTACCGGTCGCCTTTTCCGCACAGCGTCCAATATAAAACGGCGTGTTTAAGCGTCGGCTTCTTATTCTTTTTAGGCTTTGTGATACCGGCAGAAGGCGGAGTTGTCCCGGCAGAAGCCGTACCGATCGGAGGTGCACCGATAAAGGCTTTTTGCGTTTTGGTATGAAAGCCGAGCCAGTGCTCCAAGCGCTGCGGCTCCGATGTTTCTGCAGAATGTACCGCAGATCGTTCGCATATTGCCCAATATTCTTTTTGTACTGAACCGGCTTCAAAAGCACGGGAAAACAATGTTTGTATATGCGCGGAAAAGGCCAACAGCACGATTCCCGACACGGGAGTATCGAGCCGATTGACCGGAGCAACAAACGGTTTATGTGGAAAAAGGGGGGCAAAAAAGGTTTGGGAGTTCTCGCCGCTTGCTTTATACGCAACCGCACAATAATCATCTTCAAAATAAATGCAGGTAGATTCTTTACACATAATTCACAACAGTAGAAGCGCATTATAGTTATTTTTCTTCGCCTAGACAATATACTTGACAAACTATTACACGAGTGCTATGGTAATTTTAAAGGAGAAATT
>NZ_CALHGC010000331.1 GCF_938029485.1 uncultured Treponema sp.
TCCGTATCCCGTACGAAAACACCGGCAGATGTCCGATATACTGCCAACTGTCCAAGCGGATACGCATAAGTGCCGCATTGTATGATAGTAAGAAAATATGATTTTTGAGCGTAAAGCCTACGATATGCAGCACTATCAAAAAGGAGAATCCGGCTGCCGCGGCGTTCCAAGCGCAGAACTCCGGCAGCAGTAACTCGTGAGCGCGCAGCCGTTTGCTCTTCTCGGCTCATTGCCGGTATTCCCGGTGCGGGCGATGCTTCTAAAGCTGCCGGTGAGGCGGATCCGGTTGCTATTCCCTGCACTTTCGATACCTTTGATTTGACCGCACCTTCGGCCGAAAGCCTCATGAGTATTCCCAACGGTACCCGCTCTCCGATACGGAGACGGCGGCATCCTTGTTCAAGCAGCCTGAGCCGCAGCGCAAGGTGTAACGAATCGAAGAAATCCGCTGCAATGGTTATTGCCCCATGCTTACATTGTTCCCAATCCGCTGGGCCGGCCGTACCGGTAAAGTCTACACGCGCAGCAGTCAGCGCTTGTTCACAAAACGAGCAGTCCGCACCAATCCGCTGCAAGGTTTTATCCAATCCGGTGTGCCATCCGTCGAAGGTTGCAGCCAATGCCGGCACTAGATAATGGCGAATCCGGTTACGTAGATAGGTATCATGCGCATTGGTGGAATCCTCGCGCCATTTGACGCCCTGCTGCCGTAAGAACTCTTCGATACTGTTCCGCTCTACCGTAATAAGCGGGCGTAAATACCGGCCGCGCCGCATCGGCATCGCAGATAAAGCCGCCGTACCGCCCCCTTGAAAGAGCCGCATCAACACCGTTTCGTATACATCGTTTCGGTTATGTGCCGTTACGATAAAATCCGCACTTACGGAATCGGCTGTTTTTTCAAAAAGCCGGTACCGCAGAACTCGCGCCGCATCTTCGGTACCGCGGCAGCGTTTTTTTGCATAGCGAGCAACGTCTCCGGTAGGGATTTCTGCCACAACGCAAGGAACCGGCGGATCAAAACGCTTACATAATTCGGCAACGAAGGCCGAATCGGACGCACTTTCTTCCGCGCTGCGGATATTATGATTAACGGTAATGACCGATACCTTGCAAGAGAGCTGCTGTTGAAGCTGATGGAAGACCAGCAGTAATGCCGTAGAATCCGCACCGCCTGAGCATGCAAGAAGAAAATGGCAAGAGGCAGTTCTGACAATCGGCTTAATATTTTTTAATACGGTATCGATAAGCGGATGGGAATACATACAACGAGGAGCATAAAACGTTCGTGAGGAAAAAACAAGAGGTGAAAATTAAAAAAAGTGCAGGTGCAAAACCTGCACTGGAATGAAGAAACTAGGCTTTTGCTTCCGAAGCGGCGGCATCCGCGGGAGCGGCTGCATCTGCAGAAGCAGCTTCTTCCGAGGCTGCAGGAACCGCTTCTTTAGTAAATTTAACCATTGCAACTGCCAAGTCAGGATCAGTCAAAATCTTAACGCCCCCGGGCACTTGAATATCCCGAACGTGAATCGATTCATTCGCACCGAGCTTTTCAACATTGACAACAATCCGTTCGGGTAAGTCACGAGGCAAGCATTCAACTTCGATGTCTGCAATACCGGTTTCCAAAACAGCACCTTGACGGCAAGCCTCAGGGGATCCGGAAAGCCGAATCTGGATTTTAGTACGTAACAGTTGACCGCGTTCAACAGCATAGAAATCCGCATGGAAAACTTTATCACTTACGATATCATATTGATAATCTTTGATAAAAACTTCAAACTCGTCTTTCTCGTCAACCTTGACGGTAATAAGGGTACTCTCAGTAACTGTTTTGAATAATTTTTCAAAATCGCGATAGGGGACGTCAATAGCCGTTGAATGACCGGCATGATCATAAATAACCGCAGGCAAACGATCGGCTCTACGGCATTTTGCAGCGGCAGCTTTTCCAAAACCTGTCCGGCGGCAGGCAGTCAAAACTCTCTCTTCCATAATTAGGAACTCCTTTGCGCATAAAGCAAACAAGAGGCTCCTTCCGTATGAAAGGCCCCTTTTTTTTATATTCACGTTCAAACAAAAGTTGACACCGGTTATCCCCAACGGAACAACCGGTATCTCCTTCGGACTGGGACGGTAGGATTCGAACCTACGGAATGACGGCACCAAAAGCCGTTGGCTTACCACTTGCCGACGTCCCATTATAAAAAACCGTGCAGTTATGCACAGTAATTTTCAAAATTTTTTACAAACCGATCCGCACGGCACCGGTTTCAACTTTCAGCAGAAGTCTCGTATGCGGAAAGTATCTTTTCTTGCAATACCGACCGGAATTCAGGCGTTATCGGATGCGCGATATCTTTATACATACCGGTCTTCGTTCTGCGGCTCGGCATTGCAACAAAAATACCCTTTTCTCCTTCAATCAGCTTCACATTGTGCAATACGAAGCAGTCATCAAAGGTAACGGTTGCATAGGCCTTTAATTTGCCTTCAGCTGCGGTCTTCCGAATTTGGACATCAGTGATTGTCATACTATGCCCCTCCTTACGGTAGTGTCATTATACACCGCAAAGTATTCTTAGGCAAGTAAAAGAAACGGTTTACACCAGCCCCATCTTTTTGCCAAGACTTGGAAAGCGGAAGCCATAAGGCTTTCAGAACCGAACAATCCGAAAACAGCCGACCCCGAACCGCTCATCTGCGCAAATTCCGCCCCCTGCTCATAGAGTTCCTTACGCACACGCTCAATAACGGGATAGCGCTGCTCAAGCACCGGCTGAAAATCATTTACAAAACGCCATGTTTTAAACGGAGCCATATACTGCGTAACAAGCTTTTCATATCCCCACGCTTCACACCCATGGGATAGCGCTTCCTTTTGCTCGTCCAACAGTCCATACGCTTCTTTCGTCGAGCTCTGTACATCCGGCCAAATCAATATACCGAAACAATCAGTACGAGCCTCTATCGGTTCAAAGACTTCCCCCCGTCCTGTAACAATTCCTGCCGAACCTTTTAAAAAGAACGGTACATCGCTTCCAACCTGTAAGGCAAGTGTTGTAAGCTCGGAATCGCTCAACGGCATCGCAAAAAGCTCATTAGCCGCTTTCAACAAAGCGGCCGCATCGGAAGAGCCTGCCCCTAAACCGCTCCCTGCAGGAAGGTTTTTTATCAGCCGCACCCGAACACCGCTATCAACATTCGACACATTACAAAACGCTTTCCACGCTTCGGTTAAAGTGTTGTCCACCGGCAAAGGCATCAAAGGGGATTCGACCGTACAACCGTGTGAATCGCCCGACTTTTCTAGAGAAAGATAATCCGCTATTGAAATACGCTGAAAAATACTTTCGAGGTTATGGAAGCCGTCTTTTCTTTTTGCCAGAACCTTTAGATGAATGTTAATCTTTGCATAAGCACAAAGGCTAACCGCATCGGCACTCATGCTTGAAGCATTATTCATATAATTCGAGTTTTGTCAATCACCTAAAATTTTCTAAAATTTTCGTGCGAACGCCCTGTTCTTTTACATTTTGAGTTTTTTGTAGGTTTCCTCGAGGGGGTGTACTGCGCCGGCGAATT
>NZ_CALHGC010000332.1 GCF_938029485.1 uncultured Treponema sp.
CCCCCCCCATAAAAATAGGATAAGCAATCCGGGCAAAAAAAGTGTAACGCAAGGGATTGGATTTAAGCTCACTTTAGTTATTTCGCTGTTGCTCTTTGTAGTCTTTGCCGGAAAAGCAACTTACGATGGGGCTGTTGATTATTCAAGCGAAATCACAGATTATACTATAGAGGTAACTGCACAAGATCAGCTGTTAGCCGCTAGAGTTGAACGTGTCTTTGCAGAGGTAAACCAAACCTGTCGTGATATGAGCGGTTTGGTACAACATGAACTCAGTTTACCTGCGCATCAGCGAAGCAGAGAGCGGATTGTAACTAGCCTTGAACTGTTGTTGAAGGAAAATACTTCGTTGACCGGTTTAGCTGCCCTGTTTGAACCGAATGCTTTTGATGAAAATGATGCAGCTTTTTCAAATAAGGGAATATACAAAGAGGATGGGCGGTTTATCCCTTATGCAGTAAAAAACGGAAACAGCATTATCGTCCGTTCAGTCGAATTTGATTCATCAGCTGAAATGTGGTATACGGCTCCCATTCGGGATAGCAAAACCGTTTTAATTTCTCCTTTTAAAAGCGATGATGATATTCTTACGACGCTTGCAATTCCTATTGTTCATAACGGAAAGACAATAGGGGTCATCGAAGCTGATATTGACGTTACCTATCTTCAAAAAAAATTGGAAGAAATACCCGGAACATCAAAAGAAAACTTCAAAATTTTGTGCAGCGCTAACGGTACCGTCATTGCACACGGAGCAGATTCTTCGGCTATCCTTAAAAGTCAATTCGATACCAACCCCGAATTTCAATCGCTTTTTGAGAAGGTCGCGCAGGGAACTATTGCCGAACAAACCGCTCTTTCTCACACATCAGGACTTACTTCAAAGTTTATTCTCGTACCTGTCGCGATTAAAGGCACCGATATAAATTGGATATTCATTTCCATCACCGCTGTCAGCATATTTACCGCACAGGCAAAGCAGGCGCTTATTTCAACGGTTATTCAATATATTGTCATTTTACTGGCAGTTGTTGTATTGCTGTATTTATTGGTTCGGCGGCAGATTAGTAAACCGCTGCAATATACCAGTGATGCGCTTAAGAATATCGCACAAGGTGATGGAGACCTTACGGTTCGACTGCCGGTACGCGGTAAAGATGAGATTGCGGAGCTTTCTCAATATTTTAATGAAACGATTGCAAAGATAGGCAAATCCATTCGAACGGTTGGCGTAAATAGCAACGACATGGAAGAAATCGGTAATAATCTTGCCTCCAACATGACCGAAACTGCCGGCGCTGTTAATGAGATAAGCTCCAACATCGACGGGGTAAAACAGCAAGCACTCACGCAAGCGGCGAGCGTAACCGAGACGGCAGCAACACTGGAAGAAATTATCCGTACCATTAAGCAGTTGAACAACAGCATAGAGGCACAGGCCGCCAGCGTTGCACAGTCATCTTCCTCCGTTGAAGAAATGGTAGCAAATATCGCTTCTATCGGACAAACGCTCGGCAAAACCGATGATGTTATCGGCAATCTTGCTACGGCGACCGGCGCCGGTAAAGAGACAGTGGCGACAGCAAATGCCATTACGCAAAAAGTCGCCGAGGAATCGGGGTCTTTGATGGAAGCATCAAGCGTTATTCAGCATATTGCAAGTCAGACTAACCTGTTAGCGATGAATGCAGCGATCGAGGCAGCTCATGCAGGGGAAGCGGGCAAGGGGTTTGCCGTTGTCGCCGACGAAATCCGAAAGCTTGCCGAAGAATCTTCTGCGCAAGGTAAGACCATTACAGCAACGCTGAAAAGCCTCGGCAGCGAAATCGACACGCTTTCGGAGTCTTCTAAAACAGCGGAGGAAAAGTTTAATGTGATTTTTGATCTTGCCGAACAGGTACGGACAATGAGCAATCGGTTGACCGAAGCGATGAGGGAACAGGAGAACGGCAGCAAGGAAGTACTGCAAGCGATTAAAAATATCAGTATGATAACGGTAGAAGTACAGGCCGGTTCGGAAGAGATGCTGAAAGGTGGAGAAGGGGTTGCTGCCGAAATGCGGAAACTGGACGATCTGACGCGGATCATTACTGAGAGTATGAACGAGATGGCATCAGGCGCAGTGCAAATTAATAATGCCGTGCAAGAAGTAAATGCTCTTACGCAGAAGAATAAACAGAGTATTGAAGCATTAGCTAGTGAAGTGAGCAAGTTTAAGGTTTAGATAAATCTTTTGTTCAAGGTGCGGAAAATATAATCGGCATTTTCATAGCAAGCATCATGTGCATTCGGCATCGGTGTCGTAAAACCGGCTATCAGCAGCAGCTTGTTAAAAAAAAATGTACTTTGCTCAACAATCCCTGTTGCATTCAACAATCCGTTGCAGCTGCTCCCATTGGCTGTCCATAGATTTTATCAATGCAATTTGAGTGCGGGCGCGGTCAAGATTATGGGTGAGGCGGGTAGTTTTGTAGTAAATATCGCCGTTTAGATAGTCGGTCAAAAAGCGGACAGCCATAATTTGGGTTAATATTCTCCCCGATTCGGCGATAAGACTTTTTTCGTAAGCGGTTAAGCAGCCTCCAACAGTGCTGAGATAGCCGCCGATGAGTGCTTTAAAGATATTACAATCAAAGTGCACTTTCGAGAGGTCTTGTTCATCCTCGCAGGCAGTATTAGCCGCAGTACGGATAAGATCGCCTGTATCAAACAACACGGTTCCGGGCATCACCGTATCAAGATCAATTAAACAGATCGCTTCTCCGGTAGCGTCATCAAACAGGATGTTATTGAGTTTAGTGTCGTTATGAGTGATGCCGCGTTTTAGAGTTCCGTTTGCAAGCCCCTCGCTCAAGATCATCCCGCGAGCTCGATTTTCTTCCAAAAAAGCAAGTTCTTCGCGAACGCTTTCAAGCCGCCCCGCCGTATTGAGCGCAACAGCACGATCGAGCTGCTCATAGCGGCTGTGCATATTGTGAAAGTCAGGTATCGTTTCGTGCAGCGGCGGGCCGCTATAATCCGAAAGTTGCTGCTGAAAGATGCCGACCGCAGCTCCAACTTTATGTGCAAGCGCAGGACTGTCCATCTGTTCAAAGGTCGAAGCTTTTTCAATAAACAGATATGTCCGCCAATATTCACCGTCCCGATCGACATAAAAGAACCGCCCGTCTTTTGTAGGAACAAGGGTCAATACCCGGCGAGAGGCGGAAATCGTGTCTTCTACAAGAAAACGGACGTCGGCGTTTACCTTTATATCCGTATCCTCTGCAAGCTTGGCTGCAATATGTTCGGTAATATGCCGGATATTTTCTATCACTTCTGCGGGCTTTTTAAACACGTGTTTATTAATCCGCTGATGCGTGTACCGTACCTGCGTTCCCGCCTGATTCCATACCGAAAGATATGTGTTGTTGATATGCCCTTTGCCGAAAGCTTGAAAAGACTGCAAATCCCCGTAAATGTCAAACTGCTTAAAAATTTCCGTCCTATCTTTATCGTTCATGTTGTACCTCAACCGGACTATTTAATTTTATTCTCTTGCAACAGCCGGTACATATCGAGGAGTTCGCTGCGGATACCGGAAAGCTCCGTAATCCGGCTGCTCCCTCCCTTGCCGGAAAGATCGGAGAGCAGCTGCTGTCCGGCGCCTTCAAGCGTAAACTTCCGCACCTCAATCAGATACTTCATACGGAAGATTAAATCGAGATGATGATCGGTATAGAGCCGCCTGCCCTGCTCATCCTTTTGCGGGCGCAAAAAGGGCAGCGCTTGTTCCCAGTAGCGGAGAACATGCGCCTTGATACCGGTTATCTTTTCAACTTCGCCGATGGAAAAGCCTGTCACGGTTTTACCCGGTCTTCCCATTTTACCCGGCTGCCCTTTACCCGTACCAAAAAGGGGATTGCGCTAAAGCCGAGGTCTTTCCGAATCCGGTTGGTGATGTACCGGAGGTAGGATTCCGAGACAAGGTCGGGCTTATTTGCAAAGATTAAAAACTCAACCGGCCGTGCGGAGGTTTGCACCATATACTTGAGCGTAAACGAATTGCGCTGCCCGTGCGGAGGGGGCACCGCCTCAAGCCAGTCCTTGAGCGCGAGGTTGAGCGCAGAGGTTTCTACCTTTTTTGTCAACTGATCGAATAGTTCCAGTGCGGTGTTGAGCAGGTCGGGAATGCCGCTCCCTTTCTGTGCGGAAACGGGAACAATCGGCGCATATTCCATCTTGCCGAACATAATCTTGATATGCTGCTCCGCATCGCGGAATTTTTTTTCGCCTTTCACCAAATCCCATTTATTCAACACAAAGATAACGCCCAGCCCCCGCTTGGTCGCCTGCACGATGATCTTTTTATCCTGTTCGGTGAGTCCTTCCTCCGCATCGATCAGGTGAAACACAATGTCGGCATGTTCCAAACTCTTCATCGCGCGGACAACCGAGTAATACTCGATATCCTCTTTTACCTTTGCCTTGCGCCTAATCCCGGCGGTGTCCTGAATGATAAACTGTCTGTCTTTATAGAAAAACTCGCCTTCCACCACATCGCGCGTTGTACCGGCAATCTCCGACACAATCGATGCGGAAGTCTTAGTCAGGTAGTTGCTGAGTGTGGACTTGCCGGTGTTCGGCTTACCGATAAGTGCGATGCGGATCGCGGTATCGGCGGGCGCTTCGCATACACGCGAAAAGTCCAAGCCCTTGGTTATCTCTTCGGCAAGCGGCGTGATATTGTCCCCGTGTTCGGCACTGATACACAGGAGTGTCGGAAAGCCGAAGCTGAGGTAGTTGTAGGCTTCCGCTTCACCGCGCCCGCCTTCGGTTTTATTCACCGCAGTGATGAGCTTATCCCAATAGGGACGCAGAAAGCGGATAAACTCTTCGTCTTCCGCAGTGGGTGCAGAGGCCTCTAATAATAGAAGAATTTTATCGGCACGGCGGAGCGCTTCCTGCGTTTTTTCTATAACCAGCTCATCCATCTGGTCTTCTTTTTCGTCGCCGCTGCGGGTCAGCTTAAAACCGCCCGTGTCCATCAGCCGTACCGGTTTCCCGTTGATAATTGCCTGTGCCTCGATGGGGTCGCGGGTTACGCCGGGCGTCGGATCGGTAATGGCGCGGCGCTTCCGCAAAAAGCGATTGAACAGGGTAGATTTCCCGACATTCGGACGCCCTGCTATCACCACAAGCGGCGTGTTCTCATATTTTTTGCGGTAGTCGAACATTGTCTCCGGTGCATCATGGCTTCCATTCATTCCGGTACCGGCTTTTGTTCGGGAAGCTGAGACTGTGTTGGTATCCACATTCGATACGGCATCTGCAGCCACTACAGTATCGCCGTGCATGACCGTATCCGTGTCAACAATCTCATCTCTATCATTTCGCTCACTATCTATTTTGTGATGTTTACTCATTATCTTTCCTTACACACTTACCGGAGTGCAATTATAGAAAATTACCGCGGCCATCTCAAGCACCCTATTGCACTATCTGTACTATTGTCTGTACTATCTATGCAGCGCAATGCTTTTTCGCTATGATGGCGGGATGGTCGAATTATTAGCGCCGGCGGGGAATCCCGAAGCATTGGAAGCTGCGATTGCGGAAGGGGCGGACGCCGTTTATTTAGGTTTAAAAAGCTTTAATGCCCGTATGCGGTCTTCAAACTTTGCGTGGAATCAGTTTGAGGCAACGGTTGATGTACTGCATAAGCGGAATAAAAAAATATATGTTACCGTCAATACGGTTGTAACCGAAAACGAGATGGAGCGGCTCTACCGGTTTTTGGCATATCTCAACAATGTCGGCCCGGACGGCATTATCGTGCAGGATCTCGGGCTGATTCAAATGGCGCACAAACACTTTCCGAATCTCAAGCTCCATGCTTCTACGCAGCTCAATATTGCAAGTGCAAAGGCAGCCAATGCGATGAGCCGCTGGGGGGTGTCGCGGACGGTGCTTGCCCGGGAACTGAGTTTGGAAGAAATCCGAGCGGTACATGCCAACACTTCATGCGAGCTGGAAGTATTCGTACACGGGGCGCTCTGTGTCAGCGAATCGGGCTTGTGCCTGTTTTCAAGCTACCTCGGCGGAAAGTCGGCGAACCGCGGGATGTGTACCCAAGCATGCCGCCGCCTCTACACGGCGCATGAGCCGGAGGGCGATCGGGAAGGCTACTTTTTCTCCCCCGCGGATTTACAGCTCATCGAGTATATCCCCGATTTGATACAGGCAGGCGTTGCCTCATTTAAAATAGAAGGAAGAATGAAAAGCGCCGAGTATGTCGGCACAGTAGTGTCCGCCTACCGGTATGTCATCGACAACTGGGAAGCCGATAAAAAGGCGGCGGTAGAAACAGGCAAGCGTATTTTAGCAAACGACTTTGCACGGAAAAAGACCGGCTACCGCTTTAAAAGCACCCGCGCGGAAGAAGTGCTCAACCCCGATCAGGCGGGCGGCACCGGCATCTACCTCGGCATTATCGACGGCATTAAAAAGGGCGCCGTGGAGGAAGTCCCGTTTAAAGACGGCACGCGGGCGGTACACTATGTACAGCTGAAAGACGGACATTATACGCCGGAGAAAGGCGACTCGGTGCGCATTCACAAGAAGGACGACAGCGGACGCGAAAGCTGGAAAATTCAGGATATAATGGAAAGCAAATCCGGCGCATGGCTGCAGCTGCCTGCGGATTCCGGCAAAGGCGACAGCGTATACCTTTTGCAGACCAAGGCAATGACCAAACGCTACCCCCGTTTGCTGCCCGCCTCGCTCGAAAAATACCGCAAACAGCCCAACGACGAAGCGCTGCCGATGCTGACACTCGAAGCGGGCTTCCCTACCCTCGGCGATACAAACAAAGCCGCGCCCTCAAAACCAGCATCCGCAACACCTGCCGGAGCGGCGCTGCCCGCGAAATCAGCGGCTGCAGCGACCGCACCATCCGCGACACCCGTCAAAAAGAGTCTTGCGAAAAAACCTGCGGATATTTTCCCCGAAGGGTTCTACGTTCAAGTTTCTTCCATTGCGGATTTGCATACCATCCTTGCGGATAAACCGGTACGGGTTATTATCAATTTGAATGAGGACACCTATCCGGCGCTAGCTGGACAACAGCCCAATCCGCAGCCGCAAAATCAGCAGCAGGTAAAACCGCTGCCGTTCTCCAAACGGGAAATCTTTATTTCGCTTGATCCCTTTGTGCCGCAAGAACAGGAACCTATCCTTGCAGAACAGCTTGAACAGCTAACCGCACAGGGGTATACGCAATTTATCGTGAATAATCCGGCGCATATTTCCATGCTCCGCAATAAAAAGAACTTTTTAGTCGCGGGGCCGTACCTTTACACCTTTAACTGCTGGGCGGTTTCGTGGCTGCAGGAGAACGGCATCTGCGCCTATATCCCCCCTGCCGAAAGCTCTCAGGCGAATATCGAAACGGTGTTTGCGCCGGAGCTGCGCCCGCAGGTACTGCTGCCGCTTTTTTCGTATTCCGTGCTGTTCAGAATGCGCTTTACGCTGCCGAAAAACTACAACTTTCTCTACTTTTCCGACAAGCAGGGCGAAGCGTTTAGAGCTTTTTCTACACCGTCCGCCTCTTTTGTGCTGTCCGACAAGCCGTTCTCGGTTGTAGACCGCTACCACGCCTTACAGCATCATCAGTTCTCACGCTTTTTGCTGGATTTTTCGCATACGAGCGTTGAGCGTCGCGCTTATCGGTTCATTTTACAGTCGCTGCGGAGCGGTACCCCTCTCCCCGACTCGGTGCGCTTTAATTGGAAAGAAGGCTTCTACGATCCGCAGCGGGTAGAAGAACTCAAACAGCTGGGACAAAAATCGGCGGCAGAGCGCGGCGCCAAACATTCCGGCGGACGAACAAAACCGCCTAAAGGACGTTCACAGAACCGCCGGCACAATCAGACACACCGGAAATAAACAATCCCGTCGCTTCATCCCGATGCTGCACGATAATCGAGGCCTCAGGGGTATCGCGTTCGGCTAAACCGCGCTCTATCAGCGGGTAAAGTTTTTCGTGCGGCTTTTGATTGCGATACAGAATAAGCAGCAGCGCCTCATCCTTGAACGCATCCATCATCCAAAAATCGCCGTCACTGTCGCCCGCAATAAGGATGGGAGCTTTCCCGCCGTGCCGCGGAGCAATCAACGTCCGTATCGCCTCCGCCTTTCCTTCCCGCCACGTTTGCGGAATGGAGTAGTCCCGCTCATCGGTAAACACGCCGTCGACATTCCGCAGCCGCCGCCTGCCGAATACTTGTTCGGGACGGAGACAATAGCCATACGCAGGATTACAGGCAAACACCCGCACGCCGTCCTCCTGCGAGGCGGAGCAGATGTAGGGAGTAATGCCGTGTTCTTCAAAACGGCGGAACAGCTCCCGTATTTCCGGCTGTATCCGTATACCCTTCCGGTACGTTGCGGTAACGACACCGGCTCGCCCTGCCTGCCGCACGGGTGATACGAGCGTGTATTGTTTTATTTCAGAAGTAAGCGCTTCCGCAATCGTTTTTTCTACAAGACTATTCAATTCGGGAAGCGTCATTCCCGTACATACCGATTGAGAAATATCGGTATTACAAACCGTTACCGCATACCGCATCAGTGTCAGAATTTTTGTCTTAAAATCGAGGAACTCCTCGGTTTGCGCGACTTCCTCAAGCGGAAGCGTTCCGTTCAAATGTTGATATGCATGATATAAGAACCGATAGCGGGCGTCCAAATCCGCCGAAAGATCCGCTGCAATCAGCTGCCGCCCTTCGCTATTAAAACAGCCGGTAAGCGGAATATCCTGCGGGATTTCATACCGGATGGTAACGGCAAACTGTTCGGGCGTTAGGTTAAAACAGAGGTGTTCAAGCTGATACAGAAAAAGACTGTCCTGTACATCGTAAAAGATACAGGTAAAATCCCAATCGAAGACGGCATAGTTGCCGGCAAAGGCTTTTTCCGCAATCAAGCGTTCCAACCGCAGCTTGTTCTGTGGCTCCCAATTACCGGTTAATATCGGTTTATTCATTTTATCGGCTGCCCTAATTTCCATGTTCGAGCAGCACCTGTGCACTATGCCAGCTCAACGTTGCGCATTTGATGCGGGCGGGCATTTCGGCAAAATAGCTGAGAATCTGCGCATCGCCGAGACTCTCCAACTCTTCCTCGGACTGCGGCTTTCCTGCCATCATATCAAAAAACACCTCAAGACAATGCTGCACCTCTTTAACCGTTTTACCTTTGATTAAATCGATCAGCATATTGGTAGAAGCGGTTGAAACCGCACAACCGGCACCTAAAAAAGAAGCGTCCTCAACAATCCCATCCTTTTGTTTAATCAGCAAGGTTAAATCGTCGCCGCAGCTGGGATTATGCCCGCGCTCAATACCGGTCGCTCCGTCCAACTGATGTTTATGTTCGGTTCTCCGCGAATAATCCAATAATGTTTGTTGATATACCGTTTCGATGCTCACATCCCGCTCCTCTATTGCTATTGCTCAAAAGGTTTAATCTAAAAAGTCCGGTGATGATTTTATACGAAAGGACACTGTATTTCAATGAACCGCATCGCTATAACCGGTACAAATTACCCATTAAAGTATTACCGATTCTCTCCCTACGCCTTAAACGTCAATCCGCCCTTTCCGGCATCCACCGTAATGTCGGTTTTACCGGCGAAGGCACCCGAAAGCAACTCTTTGGCGAGCTTGTTTTCAAGTTCGGTTTGGATAGCCCGCTTTAAGGGGCGCGCACCGTACAATGGATCATAGCCGATATCGGCGAGGAAGTCTTTTGCTGCATCCGTTACAGTCAAATGCAGGCGGCGTGCTTCAAGCCGTGCGGAAACAGCCTGCAACTGAATATCGACGATCTTGCGGATATGCTCTTTGCCGAGCCGTCCGAAGGTTAAAAGCTCATCGATACGGTTCAAAAACTCAGGGCGGAAATGCTGTTTGAGCAGGTCTTTAATCTGCGCAGTCATTGCATCAGGGGTGTCCGCCGACAAAATCAGCTCGGAGCCGAGATTGCTCGTCATGATGATAATCGTGTTACGAAAGTCGATTACCCTGCCTTGCCCGTCCGTAAGCCGCCCGTCATCCAGTATCTGCAAGAATACATTGAACACATCGGGATGCGCTTTTTCGATTTCGTCAAAGAGCACCACGCTGTACGGTCGGCGGCGCACCGCTTCGGTCAGCTGTCCGCCTTCGTCATAGCCCACGTAGCCGGGCGGCGCTCCGATTAAGCGGCTCACCGAATGCTTTTCCATGTATTCGCTCATGTCGATACGGGTAAGCGCCCGGTCATCGTTAAAGAGGAAGTCCGCAAGGGTGCGCGCCAGTTCGGTTTTACCCACACCGGTAGGTCCGATACAGAGGAAGCTGCCGAGCGGGCGGTTGGGGTCGGAAAGTCCTGCCCTATTCCGTCTGATGGCATCGGCAACCGCCTGTACTGCCTGATCTTGTCCGACAACCCGCTTCTGCAATACTGATTCCAGATCGAGGTACTTCTGCTGCTCGCTCGCCAGCATCTTTGCAACAGGAATCCCTGTCCACATCGAAACAATCTTAGCAATATCCTCTTCGGAAACCTCTTCGCGGAGAAGCTGCCCGCTGCTGCCCGCTTTTTTTGCAAGCTCCGCAGTAACGGCGGCGATCTTTTTTTCCAGCTCCGGAATGCGTCCGTATTTCAGCTCGGCAGCCTTATTCAAATTGCCGTCGCGCGTAAACTGCGTTTCTTCGCGGCGCAGCTGCTCAAGCTCTTCCTTATATTTCCGCGACTCGTTGATGCGGGTCTTTTCGTTTTGCCACTGCGCCTGCATCACATTCCGCTTTTCGGTTAAGTCGGATAGCTCCTGCTCCAGCTTTTCCAACCGCTCTTTTGAAGCAGCGTCCGTTTCTTTTGAAAGCGACACTTTCTCGATGTTCATCTGGAGGATTTTGCGCTCCACCTGATCAAGCTCAACCGGCTGACTTTCGATTTCCATCTTGAGTCTGCTGGCGGCCTCGTCCACAAGGTCGATTGCCTTATCAGGCAAAAAGCGGTTGGTGATATAGCGGTTGGAAAGCACCGCCGCTGCGATGAGCGCCTCATCCTTAATGCGCACACCGTGGTGTACCTCGTACTTTTCCTGCAAGCCGCGCAGAATGGCAATGGTGTCCTCTACATTCGGTTCGGGGCAGTATACCTGCTGGAAGCGGCGCTCCAAGGCGCTGTCTTTTTCGATATACTTCCGGTACTCATCCAAGGTGGTAGCGCCGATCGCCCGCAGCTCACCGCGTGCCAAGGCAGGCTTTAAGAGGTTGGAAGCATCCATCGCCCCTTCACTCGCACCGGCGCCGACAAGGGTATGCAGCTCATCAATAAAGAGGATGATACTGCCCTCGGCTTTTTGCACCTCGGAGATAACCGCTTTGAGGCGCTCCTCAAATTCGCCGCGGAACTTCGCGCCGGCAACCAAGGCACCGAGGTCAAGCGACAAGAGCTTTTTCCCGCGCAGGCTATCCGGCACGTCCCCGGACACAATCCGGCGGGCAAGCCCTTCGACAATGGCGGTTTTACCGACACCCGGCTCACCGATCAATACGGGGTTGTTTTTAGTGCGGCGCGACAATACCTGCATTACCCGCCGGATTTCTTCATCCCGTCCAATAACCGGATCGATTTTTTCTTCCCGTGCAAGCTCCGTTAAGTCGCGGCAGTATTTTTCAAGACTGTTAAAGGTCGCTTCGGGGTCTTCACTGGTAACCCGCTGATTTCCCCGCACATCCTTTAAGGCTCTCAGCGCCGCATCGTAGGTAATGCCGTGCGAGCGGAGCAGTTCACCCGTTTCATCATCGCTTTTGGTAAGCGCAAGGAGAATATGTTCCGTAGAAACGTATTCATCCTTTAACGAAGACGCAATCTTTTCCGCCTGAGCGCAGAGCTTGGTTAAAACCGGCGACATATAGACCTGTGCAGAGTCTCCGGTTACCCGCGGTTTTTTATCCAAAATAGAATCGAGCGAATCGAGGATTTGATCCGTCGATGCGCCGATCTTCTCAATGAGCGGCGGTACAATCCCCTCTTCTTGATCTAAGAGTTTATATAAGAGATGAACCGGCTCAATCTGACTGTGATTGTCTTGTTCGGCAAGCGAGGCAGCTTCTTGCAATGCCTCCCGTGCTTTCACTGTGTATTTGTCTATATTCATACAATGAATCTACGCACAAAACGGAAAAACGGCAATAAAATTTTTTTAGCGAAGGTCGGCTTATCCTACGGTGTAAAACGGATGCGCTGCCAATAACTGGTATACAGCTCTAAGTTTGCACCGAGGTCTTTTTTGAGAATGCAGTCTTTTAGGTCGTCGAGCGTATAGTGCGGTTGTTTTTTTTGATAGTTCCCCGCCTCCGTGTGGATGGAAGACGGAAAGCCGAACGTGTCTAAAAATTCGGCATAGATTGCAGGGTCAAGCATAAAGTTGATAAAGGCGTGTGCGAGTTCCGGATGCGTGGCTCCTTTGGGAATACAGAAACTGTCGATATACAAACCCGAATGAACGCCTTGCGGAATAAAGAAATCGACATACTGAGCTTGCTCATCCTGCAGCTCCGCAAAAATCGACTCCGCGTATCCTTGTACTACTAAAAAGTCCCCCGATGCAAAAGATTTGGCAAACCCGTCCGCATCAAACTTTACGAGATTGGGCTTCCAGTCATTTTGGATTAGCTGATATGCCTGTTCCAGTTCGTCGGGATTGGTGCTATTCGGCTCATTCCCTAAATAACCTAATGCAGCGCCCATCACTTCCCTCATATCATCCATCATCGTCATTCTGTTTTTTAAATCTATCCGTTCAAAGATATTCCAGCTCCGCTCATAATCGGGTACTTCTTTGGTGTTTACCGCAATACCCGCAGCGCCCATATAATACGGTATCGAAAATTGCATTTGAGAATCGTAGCCGATCCGGTTGAGAACCTCGGGGCGTAGATAACGGATATTCGGAATTTTGGAGATGTCGATGGGTTCGAGCATATTCAGTTTGATCATAATGGAAACATAGTCTGCCGAAGGAACAACCAAATCGTAGCCTTTTGAACCGGCCATGAGTTTGGCAAACATATCTTCGTTGGACGCAAAATCATCGTAGACCACTTTGACATTGTATTTTTTTTCAAAAGCTTTGATAACGGAATCGGGCGTGTAGTATGTCCAGTTATACAAATGGAGAACTGCCTCTCGTGTATTGCGGCAAGCGGTAAAAATAAAAATATAAGCGAGTGTTAATACGATAAATAAAAAAACGCAGTCGGTATTTTTTAAACGATGATTCATAGCCTGCCTCACGAAGGAATTGCATTGTATACAGAATATACAAGAAACAACCGATAGATGGCAAGCCGGACAACACGGAAGCCACGGAAATCAATTTTTGTCTAAAAGTGGTAATAAGCCGTGAGGATTCATAAGCG